>NZ_SDIG01000061.1:0-32786 GCF_004122755.1 Streptomyces sp. TM32 | reverse complement strand
CGGGCCGGGAGCGAGGCTCTGTGTGGCCGGTGCGCAGGGGCGGAGGTAGCCTGAGGTCGCCGATGATCTCGGGAGAACCATGGACGAGCGACGCCGCGGGGCGGCGCCCTGGCAGGGCCAGTGGCCGGTGATCGGCGTGGTGGCCGTGGGCGGCGCGATCGGCGCCTCGGCGCGTTACGGCGCCGCGCTCTTCTGGCCCACCGCCGCCGGCACCTTCCCCTGGACGACCCTGGCCGTCAACGCCGTCGGCTGCGGCCTGATGGGCGTCCTGATGGTGGTGATCACCGAGGTCCGCTCGGCCCACCGGCTGGTGCGTCCCTTCCTCGGCACCGGCATCCTCGGCGGCTTCACCACCTTCTCCACCTACACCGTCGACATCCAGCGGCTGGTCGACGCCCGCCGGCCGGCCCTGGCCGTGGCGTATCTCGCGGGCACCCTGCTCCTCGCGCTCGCGGCCGTCTGGGCCGCGGTCGCGGGCACGCGCGCACTTCTCGAACTGAGGCGGCGGACGGCATGACACACGGCACGGCACAACCCGGCGGCGCCCCCGCGCTGCGGCTCACGGTCTTCGTCGGCGAACAGGAGACCTGGCACCACAAGCCGCTGTACGCGGAGCTGGTGCACCGCGCCCGCCGGGCCGGACTGGCCGGCGCCAGCGTGTTCCGCGGCGTCGAGGGCTTCGGCGCCACGTCCCTCATCCACACCCAGCGGCTGCTGTCGATGAGCGAGGACCTGCCGGTCGCGGTCGTCGTCGTGGACGCCGAGGAGCGGATCCGGGCCTTCCTGCCGGAGCTGGACGAACTCCTCGCGGGTGGCGGCCTGGTGACGCTCGACCCCTGCGAGGCGCTCACCTACCCCCGCCCGGACCGCCCGGCCGCGGACGAGGGCGGGCGCGGGTGAACTGGCTGCTGGTGGTGGTCGGTGCGATGGTCGGCGCGCCGCTGCGGTTCCTCACCGACCGCGCCGTGCAGTCCCGGCACGACACGGTCTTCCCCTGGGGGACCTTCACCGTCAATGTCGTCGGCTCGCTGATCCTCGGGACGCTGACCGGCGCGGCCACGGCCGGCGCCGCCTCCTCGCACCTCCAACTGCTGCTGGGCACCGGCCTGTGCGGGGCGCTGACCACGTACTCGACGTTCTCCTACGAGACCCTGCGGCTGGCGGTGGACGGGGCGCGCGGCTATGCCGCGGCCAATGTCGTACTGAGCCTGCTGGCCGGGCTCGCGGCCGCGTTCGCGGGTGCGGCGGCCGCGCAGGCCTGGTGGGGCTGACCCGGGCGGTCGCGGACGGACGAAAACGGCGGACGGACGAAAACGGTGGGGCTCGTGGTGAGCCCCACCGCACGGGCGGCGCAGGAATGCGAGGGCTGGTGGGGATACGAGCGCCGTCCGCCAGGTACCGGTACTCGTCAGCCCCAGGCCGTACGCGGAGCCGGCTGCCGTCAGCCGGGCCGGGACCGCTGGGCCACCGCCGAACTTCGTGGTTTCCGGAGCGCGCCTCCTAGAGGGTCAGGAGGCCTTGCCGAAGCGGATGCCCGCCAGGCCGTTGGCCCAGAGCTGGTCCACCTTGGCGCGTTCGTTCGCGTCCGGCTGGGCGTTCTGGCACGACGTGCCGGGGCCGCCGCCGGACATCAGCTCGCTGCACGGACCCTCGTAGTGGTCCGGCAGGCCCAGCACATGGCCGGTCTCGTGCGCGGCCACGCGGGTGGAGTTGTACTCCTGGTTCTGCTTGTGGTCCAGGAAGACATAGCCCTTGCCGTGGCCGTCGGTGCTGGCGTACGAACCGCGCGGGTCGTCGCCCTCGCGGTACTGGAAGTCGCCGCCGCTGCCTTCCTGCAACTTGACGTTGTGCACCGCGCTGTTCCAGATCGAGGTGCTCTCGGCTATCTGGCTCTTGTACGTCGGCGCCGCACCGGCGTCGTAGGTGACGGTGACCGTCGCCGCGTGCGGGTGGGCCTTCATCTTGGCCCGCGCGGACTTGATCACCGCTTCGAAGAACGCCTTGGTGTCGGCCTTCTCGGCCGCCGAACCCTGGTAGGCGGCGATCGAAGCGGGCGTGCTGTGGTGGGAGTTGGCGAGGGAGGAGGGGGAGGAGGGGGAAGCTGCCGAAACCGGCGCCGCGGCTGCGAGTGCGGCGGCGAGGCCCAGGCCCAGCGCTGCCGACAGCGCTGTCTTGGGAGATCTCATGTGGGGGGGCTCCTTCATCTCCGAGGGCCGTACGGTCGCCGTGTGGGGCGGCGACCGGGGCCCTGCGGATTTCTTGGTGCCGTTGAGTCTGGACGCAGTTCACCCGCGGGACGGAGATGCCAGGTGGCGATAGCGCCGGCCAATACCCCGGAGGGAAAGGGAGTTGAGGCAGGTTTAAGAGTCTGGTGTGACGGATGCCGACCTCGTTATGCTCCGGACGTGGAGCTAGAGGTCAGGCATCTTCGCGCATTGTGCGCCATCGCCGACACCGGCAGCGTACGCAAGGCGGCGCGGCAGCTCGGCATGACCCAGCCTTCCCTGACGACCCAACTCCACCGCATCGAGAAGGCCCTAGGGGGCCAGCTGTTCTTCCGGGAACCGACCGGCAGCCGGCCCACGCCGCTGGGGCATGCGGTCCTGTGCCGGGCCCGGCCGATCGTGGCCGAAATGCGGGCACTTATCGACGAAATCGCCTCGGCCTCCCACCACGAACCGGGCGCACGGCTGCACATCGGCAGCACCAACAGCCCCGCCGTCGCGGGCTGGCTGCGGCGGCTGCGGGTGCGGCTGCCGGAGACGGACACCACGATACGAGCCGATGTGTCCGCCAATGCCCTGCTGCACATGGTGGCGACGGGACAGCTCGACGCCGCCTTCGTCCACGAGGTCGAGGGTGCGCCGCTGCGGGTCCCCGAGGGCCTGGTCGAGCATGAACTCGTTGCCAGAGAACCGCAGTTCATCGCCCTGGCGGACAGTCACCCGGCGGCCGCCCGGGACGTCGTGCGGGTGGCGGACCTCGCCGACGACCAGTGGATGGTCGACCCGACCGTGGACGGCGAATGGGCGGGGCTGCGCCGCATCTGGGCCGCGGCCGGCATCACCCCGCGGGTCGTGCACGGCGACTACCTCACCGCGGTCGACCTCGTCACGGCCGGCGAGGTGGTCACCCCCTGCCAGCCGACCGCCCGCTCCCGGCACGGCATGGCCATCCGCCCCCTGTACGGCGACCCGCTGGCCGTCCGCCTCTTCATGGCCTGCCGCCACGACGCCACCCCGGCCGCCTCCGCGGACGACCTGTTCGCCGATCTGACCGCCTCGTACCTGGAGATCGCCTGGGCGAGCGAGGCGTACCGGGCGTGGCTGGTGCGCCATGACGGGCTGTTGTCGGTGGGGATTTAGGGGGCCGAGGGGGCAGGGCCGGAAAGGTCCCGGCTGCGGTGCCGGCCGGCGGGACGACGTCGGCTCATTTCCGGCTTGACTCCACGTATTCGAAGGTCCGCTCGTTCATGGCGTGCTCCCGTTTGTCCCAGGAGTAGACCCGGCGGATGTCGTACCCCCTGTCGGCCGGCTCCTGCACGATCACGTCACGGCCCGACAGCTTCACCGACCGGGGGCGCTCGGCCTCGTCCATGATCAGGGTGACCTGGCCATGGGTGACGGTGAAGGCCCACAGGAACAGGAAGTACGGCCCCGAGGCGACGCCGAGCAGCAGCTCGTCCTTGCCGTCGCCGTTGAGGTCCCGGTACTCCGGCGCCTTGACCGGGCACGGGTCCTGCCCCAGGGCCGTGCAGTTCTTGATCTTCTCGTCCGTGCCCTCCTCGTCGAGAGGGGCGGTCATCGTGGTGAGCCGGGCCTTGGCGACGGCGAGCGCCGAGATCCGGTGGATGTCGTCGGACGGCACGCGCGGCAGGCCGCGCACCGGTGACGGCACACCGTCGTTGAGCTCCGAATTGGGCTCGCCGAGCGGTGGCGGGGGCTTTCTGGGGGTCCACAGCTGCTTGGGGGCCGAAGCGGCCGGCGTGGGGCCGGCGCTCTTGGGCTCCCCGGCCCCGCTGCAGCCGGACACCAGGAACACGGCCGACGCCATGACGAGGGCCAGCACCGGCAGCGCCGCCCGGGAGCGCCCCTCGGGAGCCGGCGGAGTGCGAGACATCGGCAGGTCATTTCCAGTCACGGTGGTGGGCGGGTCACGCCGGACATGATGCTGTCTGTTCCGCATTGCGGCAATCCTGCCGTGCGGAAGGGGCGCCGCCGGAGGCGAGGCGGCGCCCTCGCGGCGCGGTGGCTCCTCAGCTCTCGGGCGGGCGGCCATGGCCCGTGTCGCCCTCCTCCTGCTCCGCCGCCCGCTCCTCCAGGAGGGCCCGTTCCCGGGCGTTGCGGGTCAGTGCGGCGGCCCGCAGGAACTCCTGCCGGGCCTCCGCCGCGCGCCCCAGCCGGGCGAGCAGATCGCCGCGCACGCTGGGCAGGAGGTGGTAGCCCGCGAGCGCCGGTTCGGCCGCCAGCTCGTCCGCCACCGCCAGGCCCTGTGCGGCACCGAACGCCATGCCCACCGCCACCGCCCGGTTCAGCTCCACGACCGGGGACGGCGCGACCTGCCCATGGGGGTCCCCCCGCGCCGTTCAGGCGTGGGGGAGCCTCGTACAGCACCGCGATCCGCGGCCAGTCCGTCTCCTGGGCGGTGCGCGCCCGGGCGTGGCAGGCGGCGATCGCGGCCTGCAGGGCGTACGGGCCGAGGGCGCCGCCCAGTTCCTCGGCGCGGGCGAGCGCGGCCAGCCCGCGCCGGATCAGCAGCCGGTCCCAGCGCGACCGGTTCTGCTCCAGCAGCAGCACCGGCTCGCCCGTCGGCCCGGTCCGGGCGGCCGACCGCGAGGCCTGGATCTCCATCAGGGCCACCAGCCCGTGCGCCTCCGGCTCCTTCGGCAGCAGCCCGGCCACCATCCGTCCCAGCCGCAGCGCGTCCTCGCACAGCGCCGGCCGCATCCAGTCGTCCCCGGCCGTCGCCGCGTACCCCTCGTTGAAGACCAGGTAGACGACCTCCAGCACCGACGCGAGCCGCTCGCCCCACTCCGCCCTGGCCGGCACCTCGAACGGCACCCGCGCGTCGGCGAGCCGCTTCTTCGCCCGGACGATCCGCTGCTGCACGGTCGCCTCGGACGTCAGGAACGCGCGGGCGATCTCGTCGGTCCGCAGCCCGCCGACCAGCCGCAGGGTCAGCGCCACCCGCGCCTGGGTGGACAGCACCGGATGGCAGGCGAGGAACACCAGTCGCAGCAGATCGTCCTCGATCTCCGCGCCGTCCTCGACCCGCGCGAAGGCGGCCTCCGGCCGGCCGGGACCGCTCTCCGCCTCCCTGCCGAGCAGCTCGACCTTGCGGGCCAGCCGCTCCTGTCTGCGCAGCAGATCGATCGCACGGTTCCTGGCGGTCGCCATCAGCCAGGCGCCCGGATTGTCCGGGATGCCGGTCTCCGGCCACCGCTCCAGCGCGGCCACCATGGCGTCCTGGGCCAGCTCCTCGGCGAGCCCCACGTCGCGCACGATCCGGGTGAGCCCGGCGATCAGCCGCGCCGACTCGATGCGGAACACCGCCTCGACCGCGCGCCGCGCGTCGCCTGTTGCCGTCACGGCCACATCAGAACACCCGGGCCCCGCGGCGGCAATCGGACACTGCACGGCGGGGCCGGGCGGGGACCTGCCCGGCGGCCGGCTGACGCCCTGGTGGCCGCGGAGCGCCGCGGCCCGCTGGCCGGCGCTTCGGCCAGCTGTGTGAAAGGCGACGCCCCGTTCTGCCCCGCGCCGCCCGGTGCCGGGTGCGATGCCCGAGAGTGGGGTGCCCGAAGGCCGACGAGGCCGAGCCCTGGAGAGCCCCCGTGGACGGCACCCTTTCCCTGGTCCTGCTCCTGCTGTTCCTGTGGTGTCTGTGCTCACGGCGGATGGAGCGCTTCGAGCTCACCGCTCCGGCCGCCTTCGTGCTGCTGGGCCTGCTGCTCGGCGAGGGCACCGGCACCCTCGACCTCGCGCTGCCGCACGAAACGGTCAAGGCGCTGGCGGAGGTCACCCTGGTGTGGGTGCTCTTCACCGACGCCGCACGGCTCTCCTTTCGCGCCCTGCGCCCCGAACTCGGCCTCTACGTAAGGCTGTTGGGAATCGGACTCCCGCTGTGTGTGGGACTGGGCACGCTGCTGGCGGCCGCCCTGCTGCCCGGCGTCTCGGGCTGGGCCGCCCTGTACGTCGGGGCCGCGCTCGCTCCGACGGACGCCGCGCTCGGCGCCACGATGATGGTCAACCCGGAGGTACCGGTGAAGATCCGCCGGGTCCTCAACGTGGAGAGCGGCCTCAACGACGGCATCGTCACACCGCTGGTGGTGCTCGCCCTGGCCGGGATGGCGTCGGCCGAGGGGGCCGCCGGACCGCATGCCACCGGTCATGCCCTGGTGGAACTCGCCGTCGGAGCGGCATACGGCGCGGTGGCCGGCCTGGCCGCCGGCTGGCTGCTGCGCACCACGCTCCGCAACGGCTGGGCGTCCGAGGACTTCGCCGGCCCGGGCGTCCTGGCGCTGTCCCTGCTCGGCTACACCTCCGCCCTCGCCCTCGGCGGCAACGGCTTCGTCGCCGCCTTCGTCGCCGGTCTGGCGTTCGGCACGGTGCACGGTGCGCCGCAGCGGGTGCTGCTGTACGTCGAGCAGTCCGCGGCACTGCTGTCCGTGCTGGTGTGGCTGGTCTTCGGCGTCCTCCTGCTCCCGGAGATGGCCGCCGACTTCACCTGGCAGGCCGTGCTCTACGCCGTCCTGAGCCTGACGGTGATCCGCATGGTGCCGGTGGCGTTGTGCCTGGCCGGCAGCGGTCTGGACGTCCGAACCGTGCTGTTCGTCGGCTGGTTCGGGCCCCGTGGACTGGCCTCGGTCATCTTCGGCCTGCTCGCGGTCGAGGAGCTCGACCCCGCCGGTGCCCGTCCGGTGCTCCCGGTGCTCGCCTGCACGGTCCTGCTCAGCGTCCTCGCCCACGGCCTCACCTCCACACCGCTGGCCCGGCGCTACGGGCGGTCGGTCAAGGACACCGGCCCCGCGGCCGCCCCGGCGGACGAACTGCCCGTCAGGGGCATGGCGGCCGGGGGTCTGCACCGCGTCCGGCGCCGGGGCTGATCGGCCCGGCCGTGACCGACACCTGCAGCGCCGGTGTAGCGGGATGCTTGAACCGCCTGGAGACAGACGGCCTGCCGGTAGCGGCGTCAGCTCTGCTTCTCTCCGAGTGCTGTGCGCAGCCAGTCCAGAGACCCGGTCGCCAGCACCGCGTCGGCGAGTTCGCTGGCTGACTTCGTGGTGAGTCGGCCGCGACTGTTGTCGATCCACCGCTGTGCGTTCTCATAGCCTTGAGCCCTGTACTCGACCCCCTGGATCATGCACTCCAGTTTGTCGGCGTCCCGGGCGCAGATCGCCTCAGCGGATTCCTTCGCCTCGTACTCGGCGACGAGTTCCCGTACGGCCGAGGCCAGAATCTCGGGCATACCGGCGACCTGGTCGGCGGTGACCGCTTGTGGGTCCGCCTCGGTGGAGTACCTCTTTCCGAGGTGGTTCACATCGCCGGTCCGCGTCTCTTGGGAGTCGTGCCACACCGCGAGGAACGCGGCCCGCGCAGGGTCGGCGCCTTCGAGCTTCGCGATGATCGTCGCAAGCAGAGCGGTGCGCCAGGAGTGCTCTGCCACCGACTCCGGGTCGCGTACGCCGGCCATCCACCAGCCGGTGCGCTTGGTCTGCTTCAGCGTCCCCGCCTCGTACAGGAAGCGCGCCACCGCGGACAGGTCTTCAGCCACCGTCGGACTCCTCTCACGCCTCGGCGAGGCGGATCGCGTACCGCATGCTCTCCAGCTCCCGGCGCCCGCGCACCGACAGCTCCCGGCCATCCAACATCACAGGCAGCCGGTCGCGCAGGGCATGGCCTGCTGCGCCGGATCGCAGCAGGTGGGGCCGAACCTGGAGCAGGGACCACACGGAGTGGATGTTGAGGTCGAGGTAGCCGTGATGCGGGGTGAGACCTTGAGCGAGGTGGGTGAGTAACTTGTTGCCCGGCCAGGGGCCGGGGGTGCGGGCCGCGATGAAGTCGTCGCTCAACTCGGGATGGGCCGTCTCGCCGATCCAGTACGCCCAGTAGTTCAGGTTCGCGGCTTCTCCGGCGTCATCGTCGATCAGGGCGGTGTCGATGAAGTGGCTCATGCGGTGCCGGTCTCCTTGCCGGGCCGAGACGGCGGCGAAAGAGCGGGAGTTGAGCCAACGCGCGAGCCAGCCGCTGGGGCGTTCGGTGGACTGCTGGTGAGCGAGCCACTCCGACGTGTCGGGCTGATCGTCGTAGCCGGAGAGGTACAGCGCCTGGCGGCGAAGGAGGAATTGGTCATCGCCGCGGGCCTGCTCCGCCGTGCGTCGCATCTGCGTGAAGAAACGAGTCCGGCCGGACGCCGAAAGCTCCGGCCCGGCCGGCGCGGGTCCTCGGCGCCTCCGGGGCGGATCGGGCAGGTCACGGACGGGCTCGGGCGGTACGTCGATGAGGGGCCACGCCAGCACTTCGACGAGGTCGCGCTGCATCACCCAGGCCCCGAGCGGGCTGTCCTCGACGTCGGCCTCGTCGTCTAGGGCGCAGGCGAGGAGGACGTCCGCCTCCAAGGCACGGTCGAGGGCCTTCAGGAGCGCGGGGGCGGTACCCGTCTGCATCAGCCGATGACGGTGCACGAGCATTTGTCCGACGGGTACAGCGGTCAGAGGGCGGCGGCCGGACTCCCACCCCGCGATGGTGTCCGCGGACACCCGCAGATGCTCGGCTACTTCCTCCTGGGTGAGGGCCAGCTGCTCTCGTATGACCCGGAAGACGTAGCCGGAAATGACGCCCGTGCGAGGGCGCCCCGTTGTTCCCTGACTGCTGGTCAGGGTTGGTCGCGAACTCGACCGCATACGTAGCCCCATTCCCGTGAGTTCGCAGCAAACGACTTGTACTCGCGGTCACTTCAAGCGGCGATCACGGCTGTCTACCGTCGTATGCATCACCGAACGAGCCTAGTGGGGCGGCAGCCCTGACGGCCGGTGATGGGGCCACACGGAACGCGAGCACCTCCGAGGGACGCGACGATGACCACGACGGCTGCATCGGTAGGACCACAGCGGTACCAGGAGCGATATGCGGCGAAGCTGGAAGCTGCCAAGCAGGCGCGCCGGGACATAGCGCTGGCCCTGACGGGCTGGGGCCTTCCCCACCTGGTCGAGGCGGCCGAGCAGATCGTCACGGAACTGGTCGCCAACGCCGTGGAGCACACCGACGCAGCCACGGTTGGCACCTCTCTCACCCGGACCGGCCAGGAGGCCGTGCGAATCGTCGTCACGGACACCTTCCGCACCAAACTCACCCCCGCCGCGCCGTCCAGTGACGACGAGAACGGGCGCGGCCTCCTCCTGGTCGACGCGCTCGCCCACGACTGGGGAAGCGAGCTGGTCCACGGCGGGAAACGGGTGTGGGCCGAACTGCGTGGGGACGGCGTGCAGTGAGCGGGCAGCCCGTGGCCGAGCCGCCCCGATGGAGCGGCCCCGCAAGACCCTTGTGCGCGCTCTCGGGCGCGGACGAGGTGGAAAAGAGTCCGAGCACCACCAATCAGCAGGAGGCATCATGCCCACGGCAGTCATCCCGTTCGGCGCTCGCGCCGAACGCACCCCGTACACCGTCACCCTGGAGGCGGGCTCATTCGCATACGACCCGGCACGTCAGGTCAACGTCGTGACCGACGGCTCGGGATCCCTGTGGAGCCGGTCCACCTCCCTGGCGGGGAGCTGCACGAACACGAACTGGGACAGCAAGAACGACGACACGTCCGACCCGTACCTGATGCGGTGACACAGCACCTGTCCGGCGGCCCGGTGCTGGTCGTCACCAAGGAACTGGACCCCGCGGCGGACCTGGTGGTCGACGAACTGACGCTCCGGCGCGTGCCGGTGATGCGGTTCGACATGGGTGGCTTCCCGCAGACCATGTCCCTGTCCGGTGAGCACGCTGCAGCACCCTGGACGGGAGTCCTGGCTGACGAGTACCGCTCCGTGCGGCTGGAGGAGGTGCGGGCCGTCTACTACAGGCGGCCCCGCCTTCCTGCTGTTTCCGAGGAGCTGCGCGAGCCCCACCGCACGTGGGCGAACGAGCAGGCACTGGCCGGTCTGCTCGGCACGCTCTACGCGCTCCCGGTGTCGTGGATCAACCGGCCGGACGTGGACGGCATCGCCTCCCACAAGCCGGTACAGCTCCCGGTAGCGGCGGCGCAGGGGCTCCGCACGCCGCGGTCGCTGATCACCACCGACCACGAGGCGGCCCGGAAGTTCTGCCAGGAGGTGGGAGGTCCGGTGATCTGCAAGCCGCTCATGGGTGGCCCGCTGGAGTACCCGGATGGCCGCCGCACCGGGGTGCCGACGACCCTGATCGACCCCGACACCATCGACGACTCCGTGTCGTTGACGGCGCACCTGTTCCAGGAGTGGGTGCCCAAGTCCCACGAGGTGCGGCTGACCGTCGTGGGCACGGACATGTTCGCGGCTGAGATCCACGCCGGCAGCGACACGGCCCGGGTGGACTGGCGCAGCGACTACGACGCCCTCACCTACGACGTGTGCAAAGTGCCGGACGACGCGCGGGCGGGCGTGCTGGGCTGGTTGGAGCACTTCCGGCTCAGCTTCGGCGCGTTCGACTTCGCCGTCACCCCGTCCGGGGACTGGGTGATGTTCGAGTGCAACCCGTCCGGAGAGTGGTCCTGGATCCAGAACAAGACGGGCCTGCCCATCGCCGCGCACCTTGCTGATCTACTCGCCAAGGAACGACCATGACGACGCATACCGAAGAGCGCGCCGCGCAGCTGCGTGCGGCGTTGGCTGATGCCCTGGAGGCCAGAGGCCAACTAACCGACCCGACCTGGCGGAAGGTGTTCCAGAGCGTAGCGCGCCATCCGTTCGTGCCGGAGTTCTGGACCCTGGCCGCCGACGAGTAGCGGCACGTGACGTCCACCGATCCCCGGTGGCTTGACCTGGTGTACACGGATGACGCGCTGGCCACACAGCTCACGGACGGTGTGGCCACGTCGTCGTCGACGGCACCCGGCCTGATGTGCACCATGCTCCAGGCCCTGGACGTGGCCGACGGCCACCGAGTGCTGGAGGTGGCCACCGGCACCGGCTACAACGCAGCGCTGCTGTCCGAGCGGCTGGGCAGCCACCAGGTGGTCACAGTTGAGGTCGACCCCGTCCTGGCCCGGCTGGCGGGATCGCGGCTGCGGCGCTGCGGATACACCCCGCTTGTCATCGCCGGGGACGGCCGCGACGGGCACCTGGCTCGGGCCCCGTACGACCGGCTGATCGCCACCTGCGGCTTCAGCGCCATCCCGGCTGCCTGGCTGGAGCAGGTACGGCCTGCGGGCATGATCGTGTGTCCGCTGGGCTGGGGCACGGTGCGCCTGGTCGTCAGTGACCGCGGTCGAGCGGAGGGCCGGTTCCTGCCCCACGGCTCATACTTCATGGTCGTGCGAGACGCCGGCACGACCGGCACACCGGCGCACCCGGGCAGACCGAGTGGGACGAGCGGTCGGCTCACCAGCCTGGACCTCGCCACCGTCGCCGAGGACGACGCGTTCCGCTTCGTGCTGTCCCTGGCCGCGCCCGACACCGCCTCCGCAGCGGAGCGCGGTGACGATGGCCGGATATCGGCCGTGGAGCTGTGGAGCGCTGATGGGTCGTGGGCGCGTGCCGAGCACGAGACCGTACGACAGGCCGGGCCGCGCCTGCTGTGGGACGCGGTGGAAGCCGCACACGAGCTGTACGTCGAGCACGACCGCCCCGGCCGGGAACGCTTCGGCGTGACCGTGACCGCCGAGGGCCAGCACATCTGGTTGGACTCTCCCAGCCATCCCGTGCCTCATGGCCCTGGCGCGGTCTAGAAACCGCACCGCCTATCGGGGAGCCCGTCCCGACCCAAGGCGGTGAAGGGCTCCCCTGTGGGGCTGGCGCGTCCGCCCCCATCACCCCGCCGCCCATACCCCCGTACAACGAAGACCGCACCCGCTCCGTCAAGGACGCCATGTGCGGCGCCCCGCGGACCGGGTGCGGACAGGTGGTCGACGCGACCCGCGCAGTGCAGGTCAGGCCGTCCGGACCGAGGTCAGGCCTTCTTGGTCTCCCAGAAGATCCGGTCGATCTCGGCGATGAGCTCCAGCGCCTTCTCGCCCGTCTTCGGGTCGTTGGAACCCTTGGCGGTGCTGAGGGCCTTGAGGGTGTCGTTCACCAGCTGGTGCAGCTGCGGGTACTTCTCGAAGTGCGGGGGCTTGAAGTAGTCGCTCCACAGCACCGAAACGTGGTGCTTGGCCAGCTCGGCGCGCTGCTCCTTGATCAGGACGGCGCGGGTGCGGAAGTCCGCGTCCTCGTTGGCCTGGTACTTCTCCTGGACGGCCTTGACGGACTCGGCCTCGATGCGGGCCTGGGCCGGGTCGTAGACGCCGCAGGGCAGGTCGCAGTGGGCGCTGACCTTCACCTTGGGGGCGAACAGGCGCGAAAGCATGTTCAGTCCTTCCTCGTGATCGTCTTCTCAGGTGCGAGATTACTCGGTGGGGGAAGGCTTTTCTCGGGCGGCCCGGGGGTCTTAGGGCAAAAGTCCGGTGTCACGCTGGGACTGTTGGAGGATGGGCCGGTGAGCGAAGCGAGACGGGGGTGCCCCCGGACGGAGTCCGGGGGAGGGTCGGACCGGGGCTGGACCGGGAGGTACGGGATGCCGGAGCAGGTGCACGAGCGCGGGCCCGGGCAGGGCGAGGCCGCGGAAGCGGGGCAGGGGCGGGGCGGGCCGCTGCGGGCGTTCGGGCTGGCCGAGGTGTACAACCCGTCGATGGTGCCGACGCTGCAGCCCGGTGACCAGCTGGTCGTGCAGTACGGAGCGGCGGTGCGGCCCGGCGCCGTGGTCGTGCTGCGGCATCCGTTCCGGCAGGATCTGCTGATCGTCAAGCGGGTCGTCCAGCGGCGGGACGGCGGCTGGTGGGTCCAGGGGGACAATCCGTTCGTCGAGAACGACAGCCGGGAATTCGGGGTGGTTCCCGACGAACTGGTCATTGCCCGCGCCTGGGTGCGGGTGCGCCCGCCGCGGGGGGTTCAGCGGTCGGTTGCCGGGGTGCTGTCCTGGGTGGTCTCGGCGGTGCGGCCGGTACGGGCCGAGCGTTCGCTCTCCAGCCGCTTGCGGGCCCGGTAGGCGGCGACGTTGGCGCGGGTGGCGCAGCGGTCGGAGCAGTAGCGCCGGGAGCGGTTGGTGGAGGTGTCCAGGTAGACGTTCCGGCAGGGGCGCGCCTGGCAGAGGCCGAGGCGGTCCACGCCCAGGTCGGTGAGGTGGAAGGCCAGGCCCATACAGGCGGTGGCGGCGTAGCCGGCGGTGGCGTTGGCCGCGTGGTCGGCGATGTGCATGTGCCAGTCGGGGCGGCCTCGTCCACTCTCGGCTCCTCCCGAGCGGGAGGTGCCCCCGTCGTCGCGGTGCTCGTGGCCGGAGATCTGCGGGCTGACGGGGAACTCCATCATCAGGGCGTTGAGGAGGTCCACGGCCAGCACCTCGTCGCCGGCGTCGGCGGCCTCGAAGACGGCGCGCAGCCGGGAGCGGACCGTACGCAGGCGCGTGATGTCGCTGTCGGTCGCGCGCCGGGCGGCCTGCTGGGCGGGGCCGAACAGCTCCCGTACCGCCTCGACCGAGGTGAGGCTGTCGGTGCCGCGCTCGGGCTGCTCGGTGTTGACCAGTCGCACGGCATAGTCCGAGTAATAGGCCAGTTCCACTTGTAGTCCTTACGGGCGAGGGCTAGGGTACGGAGTGCTGGATGAGTAATGGGTGATATAGGTACCAGGGTATTACGCCCGGAAGGGGAAGCAATGGCCGAGACCGTCGTCGGTGCCGACTGGCAGGCGTGGCAGCACAGTTGGGACCGCCAGCAGGAGTGGTACCTCCCCGACCGCGAGGAGCGGTTCCGGGTGATGCTGGACATGGTCGAGGCGCTGGTGGGTCCCGCTCCCCGGGTCCTGGACCTCGCATGCGGCACGGGCAGTATCTCCGACCGGCTGCTGCAACGGTTCCCCGGGGCCGAGAGTGTGGGTGTCGATCTGGATCCCGCGCTGCTGGCCATCGCGGAAGGGTACTTCTCCGGCGAGCGCCGGGTCCGCTTCGTGCGGGCCGATCTCAAGGACCCCGAGTGGACGGCGAAGCTGCCGCACGCCTCGTACGACGCGGTGCTCACCGCCACCGCCCTGCACTGGCTGCACAGCGGGGAGCTGCGCGGGCTGTACGGGCAGCTCGGCGGGCTGGTGCGGGACGGCGGGGTCTTCCTGAACGCCGACCGGATGCCCGACGAGGCCACCCCTCGGATCAACGCCGCCGACCGCGCCTTCCGGCATGCGCGGCGGGATGCGGCGAAGGCGGCCGGTGCCGTCGACTGGGCCGAGTGGTGGCAACTGGCCGCCGCCGACCCGCGGCTGGCCGCGCCGACCGCCGAGCGCTTCGAGATCTTCGGCGAGCACGCGGACGGTGACACGCCGTCGGCGGCCTGGCACGCCCAGGTGCTGCGTGAGTCCGGCTTCGCGGAGGCGCGGACGGTGTGGTCCTCGCCCACGGACGCGCTGGTGCTGGGCCTGAAGTAGGCCCGGTGCCCCGGCGGCGGGGGTGCCGCTCGGCGGCGCGTGCGCACCGGGGTGGCACCCCGTGCGGACGTCGCCGCACAGGGCACCCCCGCCAGGGCGCTACAGGACCTTCGACAGGAACGACTTCGTCCGCTCGTGCTGGGGGTTGCCCAGCACCTCGCGCGGATGGCCGGATTCGACGACCACGCCGTCGTCCATGAAGACCAGCGAGTCGCCGACCTCGCGGGCGAAGCCCATCTCATGGGTCACGACGATCATCGTCATCCCGTCCGCGGCCAGGTCCTTCATGACGTCCAGGACGTCACCGACCAGCTCCGGGTCGAGTGCCGAGGTCGGCTCGTCGAAGAGCATCAGCTTCGGCTCCATGGCCAGCGCCCGGGCGATGGCCACGCGCTGCTGCTGGCCGCCGGAGAGCTGCGAGGGGTAGTTCGCGGCCTTGTCGGCGAGGCCGACGCGGTCCAGCAGCGTGGTCGCGCGCTCCCGGGCGGCGGCCCGGGACTCGCCCTTGACCTGGATCGGCGCCTCCATGATGTTCTCCACCGCGGTCATGTGCGGGAAGAGGTTGAAGCGCTGGAAGACCATGCCGATGTCGCGGCGGCGGGCGGCGACCTCCTTGTCGCGCAGCTCGTAGAGCTTGCCGTTGTGCTCGCGGTAGCCGACCAGTTCGCCGTCGACGGACAGCCGGCCGGCGTTGACCTTCTCCAGGTGGTTGATGCAGCGCAGGAACGTCGACTTGCCGGAACCGGAGGGGCCGATCAGGCAGAAGACCTCCCGGGGCGCCACCTCCAGGTCGATGCCCTTGAGGATGTGCGCCGTGCCGAAGGACTTGTGGACGCCCTCGGCCTTGACCATCGGGCCGCCGCTGGTGCCCGCGGCCTTGCTCGTCGTCATCTTGGTGGTCATGCCGCACCTCCGGCGCTGCGGTTGAAGCCGCCGGACAGCTTCGCCTTGGCGCGCTGGAGCGGAGTGAGCGGGAGCTGTCGGCTGGAGCCGCGGGCGTAGTAGCGCTCCAGGTAGTACTGGCCGATGCTCAGCACCGTGGTGGCGATCAGGTACCAGGCGGCGGCGAGGATCAGCATCTCCACCACGACGCCCGAGTCCCGGCCGACGTTCTGGGCGGCCTGCAGGAGGTCGTAGTACTGGACGGCGATGACCAGCGAGGAGGTCTTCAGCATGTTGATGACCTCGTTGCCGGTCGGCGGCACGATCACCCGCATCGCCTGCGGCACGATGATCCGGCGCAGCGTCTTGGCGTGGCTCATGCCCAGCGCGTGCGCCGCCTCGGTCTGGCCCTCGTCGACCGCGTTCAGACCGGCCCGGCAGATCTCCGCCATGTACGCGGCCTCGTTGAGCCCCAGGCCCAGCAGCGCACACAGGAACGGGGTCATGAAGTCCGACCACTCGTCCTTGTAGATCGGCATGATGTCGATGTACTGGAAGACCAGGCCCAGGTTGAACCAGAGGAACAGCTGGACGTAGACCGGCGTGCCGCGGAAGAACCAGACGTAGAACCAGGCGACCGTCGAGGTCACCGGGTTCTTGGACTGGCGCATCACGGCCAGGATCACCCCGAGGACGATGCCGATGATCATCGACAGCACGGTGATCAGCAAGGTGTTCCGCAGGCCCTTGAGGATGTCCGCGTTGAACATGTACTGGGGGATGGCGTCCCAGTTGACGTTCCCCGAGGCGAAGGCCCGGCCGAGCAGGGCGACCAGTCCGAGGACGACGACCGCCGCCACCCAGCGCCCGTAATGGCGGACCGGGATGGCCTTGAGGGGCTCGGGCTGGGGCGGCGGAGCGTCCGCCGGCGGCTGGGCCGACTTGTCGACGTCAACTGACACGGGTGTTGCCTTTCAGCATTCGGCGGGAGGTGCGCGGAGCGGACGGGAGGGCTGACGGCGGCTCAGGAGCCGCCATTGAGCTGCACGTCCTTGACCGCGGCATCCTTGACGTCCCACTTGTCCAGAACCTTGGCGTACGAGCCGTTCTTGATCGCGAGTTCCATCGCGGCCTTGAGGGCGTCGCGCAACTGCTGCTTGCCCTTGGGGACCGCGATGCCGTACGGGGCCGCCTTGAGCGGCGCCCCGCCGACCATCTGGAAGTCCTTGCCGTGGCCGGAGACCTTCACCGCGTACGCCGCGACCGGGTAGTCGCTGGAGACGGCGTCCACACCGCCGGTACGCAGCCGGGTCTGGGCCTCGGAGTCGTTGTCGAACGCCTCGATGGAGATGGCCTGCTCGCCGTTCTTCTCACAGGCCTTCGACTTGTCCTTGGCCAGATCGTCCGAGACCGTGCCGCGCTGCACCGCGATCTTCTTGCCGCACAGCGTCTCCCAGCCGTCGACGCCGTTGGTCTTGCCCTTGCGGGTGTAGAGCGAGACGCCGACGTTGAGGTAGTCGATGAAGTCGACGCCCTCGCCGATCTTCTTGCCGGTGTTGCTGTCGATGCCCTGCTGGCGTTCCTTGGTGTCCGTCATCGCCGACATCGCGATGTCGTAGCGCTTGGACTTCAGCCCGCCCATGAGGGTGTCGAAGGTGGCGTTGTTGAAGTTGAGCTTGATGCCCAGCTCCTTGCTCATCGCCTCCGCGAGGTCCGGGTCGATGCCCTCCACCGCGCCGTTGGAGCGGAACTCCACCGGCTTGTAGGTGATGTCCGAGCCGACCTGGAGCAGGGCCTTCTCCTGCACGTCCTTCGGCAGCTTCTTGAACAGCGGCGCATGCACATTGCGGTTCTTCTTCGCCTCACGCCTGGCGATGGCCGCGTCCGTCTGGTCTCCACAGGCGCTGAGCAGCAGGAGCGAAGCCGCGACCGCGGCCGCCGTGGCCACGGCTGTACGAGACCTGCCGTGGGCCGGGCGACGGGTGGTGCGTGCGGTCATGCTGATCCTCCTGCGGATGGAGAAGCCGACGTGACAAAGGCCGGGGTGCACGCCCTGGAGCGTCGTGACCTCGGTTGGTGACGGGAATCCTGCCACCCGGACTCCGGTATTCGGACCATCACACAGGTCAAAATCGCATAACGGACGGCTCGGCGGGTTGACGGCCTTGCGGCGCAAGGGGGGTGTGCCGCCGGCGGAATGCGAAGGATGTCCTGCTCACTCCGGCCGTCTCGGGATGCGGACCGCGAAGCTCGGCACTCTTGAGTTCTTTGTGCGCTTCCCGCATTTTGCGCACTCAAAGGTTATTGTCTGGTTTCTGAAGCCGAGGGTAATGAATCCAACTCGTCGGGGCCCGCGCCCGTCGGGTAGAAAGGTTCGTTACACCCCTCATCCGGGGCTCAGGGCGCGTGTGCGGCGCGCCCGGCGTCCGTTCCTCCCCCCGCGCGGCGGCCATCTGCCGCGCAGGGCCCGGACGCGGTGCCCGCCCACCCCTCAACCAGGGAGTGGCCACCCTCAGCAGATTCACGATTAAAAGGGGTAAAACAAGTGGCAGCGGAGATCGTCAATCCTCGCAGCGACAGCAATACAGGCGCGGGCGCGGGCAGTGCGCCCGACGACGCCTTCGATCCGGCCTTCGCGCTCCATCGCGGCGGCAAAATGGCCATCCAGGCGACCGTGCCGGTCCGCAACAAGGACGACCTGTCCCTCGCGTACACACCGGGCGTCGCCAAGGTGTGCAGCGCCATCGCCGAGCAGCCCGCGCTCGTGGACGACTACACCTGGAAGTCCAACGTCGTCGCCGTCGTCACGGACGGCACCGCGGTGCTGGGCCTGGGCGACATCGGCCCGGAGGCGTCCCTCCCGGTGATGGAGGGCAAGGCCATCCTCTTCAAGCAGTTCGGCGGCGTCGACGCGGTGCCGATCGCGCTCGGCACCACGGACACCGACGAGATCATCGAGACCGTCGTCCGGATGGCCCCGTCCTTCGGTGGCATCAACCTGGAGGACATCTCGGCGCCGCGCTGCTTCGAGATCGAGCGCCGGCTCCAGGAGCGGCTGGACATCCCGGTCTTCCACGACGACCAGCACGGCACCGCCGTGGTCACCCTGGCCGCGCTGCGCAACGCCGCCAAGCTCACCGACCGGGCGCTCGGCCAGCTGCGTGCGGTCATCTCGGGCGCCGGTGCGGCCGGTGTCGCGATCGCCAAGATCCTCATCGAGGCGGGCATCGGCGATGTCGCGGTGTGCGACCGCAAGGGCATCGTCTCCGCGGACCGCACCGACCTCACGGACGTCAAGCGTGAGGTCGCCGGCTTCACCAACAAGGGCGGGCTGACCGGCTCCCTGGAGGATGCGCTGGAAGGCGCCGATGTCTTCATCGGGGTCTCCGGCGGCACGGTGGCCGAGGAGGCGGTGGCGAAGATGGCGAAGGAGTCGCTGATCTTCGCGATGGCCAACCCCACCCCGGAGATCCACCCGGACATCGCGCACCGGTACGCGGCCGTGGTCGCCACCGGACGCAGCGACTACCCCAACCAGATCAACAACGTGCTGGCCTTCCCGGGCATCTTCGCCGGAGCCATGCAGGTGCGGGCCTCGCAGATCACCGAGGGCATGAAGCTCGCCGCCGCCGAGGCACTGGCCGCCGTCGTCGCCGATGAGCTGAGCGCCGACCGGGTCATCCCGTCGCCGTTCGACGAGCGGGTCGCCCCGGCCGTCACCGCCGCGGTCGCGGCCGCCGCCCGCGCCGAGGGCGTGGCGCGCCGCTGACGCCCCGGCAGACTCCGCCACGGGCCGGGCCCGCACCTGTGAGGGTGCGGGCCCGCCCCGTTGTCGTGGCCGTGTGCCGTCGTCGCGGCGCGGTGCGTGTCACACCCGTACGCGGTACCGCAGCGCCCGTCCGCGGCCTACGTTGGGATCATGTTTGCTGCCTATGCCGCCCGCATCGACCGTGACCAGCCGCTGAACGGCCTCGAATTGGGGGAGCGCCCGGCCCCTGACGTACGCCCCGGCTGGACGACCGTCAACGTCAAGGCCGCCTCCCTCAACCACCACGACCTGTGGTCGCTGCGCGGGGTGGGGATCACCGAGGACGCGTTCCCGATGATCCTCGGCTGTGACGCCGCCGGCATCGACGCGGACGGCAACGAGGTCGTGCTGCACTCCGTCATCGGCCAGACCGGTCACGGCGTCGGCCCGAAGGAGAAGCCCTCCATCCTCACCGAGCGCTACCAGGGCACCTTCGCCGAGCAGGTCACCGTGCCCGTGTGGAATGTGCTGCCCAAGCCCAAGGAGCTGTCCTTCGAGGAGGCGGCCTGCCTGCCGACCGCCTGGCTGACCGCGTACCGGATGCTGTTCACCAACGCGGGCGTACGGCCCGGCGACAGCGTGCTGGTGCAGGGCGCGGGCGGCGGGGTGGCGACCGCCGCCATCGTGCTGGGCGCCGCCGCGGGGCTGCGGGTCTTCGCCACCAGCCGGGACGAGGCCAAGCGCAAGCGGGCGCTGGAGCTGGGCGCCGAGGCGGTGTTCGCGAGCGGGGAGCGGCTGCCGCAGCGGGTGGACGCGGTGATCGAGACGGTCGGCGCCGCCACCTGGTCGCACTCGGTCAAGTCGCTCAAGCCCGGCGGCGCGCTGGTGATTTCGGGCGCCACCAGCGGCTTCACCCCCAAGAGCGGGGAGCTCAACCGGATCTTCTTCCTGGAGCTGAAGATCATCGGCTCCACGATGGGCAGCAAGGAGGAGCTGGCGTCGCTGCTGAGCTTCTGCGCCGCCAAGGGCATCCGTCCGGTCATCGACTCCACGCTGCCGCTGGACCGGGCGCGGGAGGGCTTCACGAAGATGGCGGAGGGCGAGCTGTTCGGGAAGGTCGTGCTGACGGTCTGATTCCGGGTCGGGCTCCGGTGCTTGGGGGCTCGGGGCTCCGGGGCTCGGAGCTGCCGACTTTTCCATGGCCGTCATGTCCATGGGCCGTTGTTTCTACGGGGAATTCGACGGGGAATTCGACGGGGAAGGGGCCGGAGGCATGTGGATCCTGCGGGCGGCAGGGCGGGCGGCCGCGCCGTGGAGCAACGGCGGCGGGGTGACCCGCGAGATCGCGGCCCATCCGCCGGGCGCCGGCTGGGACGGCTTCGCCTGGCGGGTCAGCCTGGCGGACGTCACGCGCGACGGGCCGTATTCGCCGCTGCCCGGGGTCCGGCGGATCCTCACCGTCGTCGACGGCGCCGGGCTGGAGCTGACGGTGGACGGCACCGCGCGGCTGCTGCCGGGCCGCTCCCGCCCGTACGCCTTCCCCGGCGGCGCCACCACCGTCTCCCGGCTGCTGGACGGCCCGGTCGTCAACCTCAATGTGATGCTCCGGGACGGGCGGGCGACGGCGACGGTGGAGGTGGTGGCCGGGAGCTGGTCGCCGGAGCGGGAGCCGGCGCCGGGTCCGGAGCCGGACGGCCGGGTGGCGGGCGGCCTGGGCACCGCAGGCGGGCCGGATCTCGTGGGTGGTCCGGACCCCGCGGGCGGGCTGCTCGTGGTGGCGCTGGCGGGGGGCACCCGGCTCACGGTGCCTGGGGAGTCCGAGGTGCGGCTGGAGCGGTTCGACGCGGTGCGGTGGGCGGGGCCGGACGCGCTGCCCGACGGACTGCGGACGGACGGCACCGTGGCGGTCGTCCGGTTGTGGGGCCGCCCGCTCGGCTGACGCTTCCTCATCGACGGGTGCCTCTCGGTCGCTCCTTCCCCGCTACGGGATGCCTGCGCGTCAGCCTTCCTTGCCGCCGGGTGCTTCTCGGTCGACTCGGCCTCGCCGCCGGGCTCTCGGCTGCCCCTTCCCCTCCCCCCTTCGACCCGGAATGCGTGTCAATGAAGGTTGACGCGCCGCGTCATGTCAACCTAAATTGACACCATGACTGAAGCAACGGATCTCGCCGAGCGGGCGGGTGACCGCGACCCCCGGGTCGGACTCCGTGCCGTGGCCGCGCTCCGTCGGCTGCTGGAGCAGCTCGAAGCCGTACAGGTGCGCAGTGCCCGGGCGAAGGGCTGGTCGTGGCAGGAGATCGCGGCGGAGCTGGGGGTCAGCAGGCAGGCGGTCCACAAGAAGCACGGGAGGCGCTGATGTTCGAGAAGTTCACGGCCGAGGCGCGCGCAGTGGTGAGCTGTGCCGCGGAGCAGGCGGACCGTACGGGCAGTGGCACGATCGGCGAGCCGGAGCTGCTGCTCGCCCTGCTGGACCGGACGGATTCACCGGCCGCCGGTGCGCTCGCTGCCCTGGGCCTCCATGAGCGGCGGCAATCGGTGGCGGACGGCCTGGCGGCGGTGCGCCGGCGGGGTGGGGTCTCGGCGGCCGATGTGGCGGCACTTGCCGGGCTCGGCATCGACGTCGACGCGATCGTGGCGAGCGTGGAGCAGGTACACGGGGTGGGTGCGCTGGCCGCCGACCGGACGCACGGGCGGCGCCGGCGGGCGCGTCGTCGGTTCACGGCGGAGGCGAAGTCCGTCCTGGAGCGTGCCCTGCGGATGGTGGCCGGCCGCGGCGAGCGGTCCATCGGCGACGAGCATCTGCTGCTCGCGCTGACCACCGGGCGCGGACCGGCGGCCGCGGTGCTCGCCGACCACGGGGTGACCCACGAAGCGGTGGTGCGGGTGCTGGGGGAGAGCCGCTGCAGACGCGCGAGTTGAGGCGCCGGGAGTGTGCGGAGGCCGGGAGCGTGCGGGGCTCGGGACGGGGCGTACGCCGGGCCGCCCCGGACGGTGCGGCGCGCTCCAAGCGGCGTGGGGCACTCCGGACGGTGCCGGCCGCTCCGGTGCGCGGCACTGCACCCCACCGCCGCCGGTTACGGGTAGGCGACCTTGACCGTGCCGATGCCCAGCGTGCTGTGCCGCGGCAGATACCCGGCCTCGAAGACCGCGCCGAGGACGGGGTTGAGCAGCTGCGCCAGCCGTTCGGCGCGGGAGTGGCCCAGGGCGCGCCACGGGCCGGCCGCCAGCCGGTCCGTGGTCCGCTCGATCGCCTCGCGCTCCGTGCGGGCGCGCTCGGTCGCGGTGCCGTCCGGAGCGATCCAGCCGCGGGCGGCGAGGCGGTGCCGGGCGTCGCTCCACTCCTGGGCGCTCCAGCCGCGCCCCACGAAGTCGGCGGCCGGCGCGGCACCGATCGCGGCGAACGACACCAGGGCCTCACACGGATCGAGTCCGCAGGTCAGCAGGGCTGCCAGATGGCCGTCGCCACGGTGCTCGCGGAGTACCGTCGCGGCCTGCCAGAGCGTCAGATGAGGGGCGTCCGGCCAGGGCAGATCGCGGTTGGCGGCGGCCAGCGGGCGGGCGGCGGTTCCGGCGTTCTCGGCCGCCTGGCGGGCGAGCCGGGCCGCCTCGGCGAGTTGCGCGGCGCTCAGCCGGCCGCCGATCAGGGTGGTCAGCGCACGGTCCATGGCCAGCAGCCGCGCGTCCAGCACCTTGGCAGGGTCCGCGACCGTCCAGATCCGCGGGAGGTACCGGGCGATCATCCGCGGGCTGAAGGTGTAGTACGTCGCGGCCACCAGCTCGGGCCCGGCGGCACCCAGCGGAGCCGTACGCCAGGCGAAATAGCTGGGCCAGCGGGACGCGACGTCATGGCCGAGGTCGGCGGCGACCTGGCGGGCCTCGGGGGCGTAGTACAGCGTGGCGTGCAGTGGCTCCAGCAGGTGCCACATCCGGCGGGCGACCGGAAGGTATTCCGACATCGCTTTACCTCATGGCCTTCACGATGCGTGCGCAGACAGGGAGTGGGGCGGTGGTCCGGAACACGGCCCGCCGGTCCGCGGAGTCGGGCAGCTGGGGCCCCTGGAGCCCGGTGCCGGACGAAAAGCCGTGCGAAGTAGTGGTTTCCCCGATTACGCCGCGTGAATCCAGACCGCCGATGGCAACTGTGGGTAACAGGGCCCGAGTTGGGGCCGCTCCGGATCCGGCCGCTGTCGTCGGTGGCCGGTCGTCTCCGCGCGGAGATATTCGATCGAGGAGCGGCGGCCGGCTCCGTATCGTGGCCCCGCCGGACGGCCCGTTGGGGGCCACCGGTCCCGACGCGAGGAAATGAGCAGCAGATGCCCTACCACGGAACGGCCGACGAGGGCTTCGGAGCCGTCGCGGACGCATTCGCCCGGAACTTCGCCGAGGGCGGGGAACTCGGCGCCGCGGTCACCGTGTTCGTGGGCGGGCGCAAGGTCGTCGACCTGTGGGGCGGGACTGCCGACGACCGGACCGGGCGGGCCTGGGACGAGCGCACCGTCCTTCCCGTCATGTCGCTCGCCAAGGCCGTCATCAGCGTCTGCGTCCATCTGCTCGCCGAACAGGGGCGGTTGGACCTGGACGCTCCGGTGGCCGACTGCTGGCCGGAGTTCGCCCGGTACGGCAAGGAGGGCATCACCCCGCGGATGGTGCTGGCCCACACCGCCGGCATTCCGCTCGCCGAACGCAAGCTGACCTTCGAGGAGTTGACCGCCTGGACCCCGGTGATCCAGGCCCTGGAGGAGCAGCCGCCGCTCTGGGAGCCCGGTACGGCGTACGAGTACCACGCCCATGCCTTCGGCTTTCTCCTCGGCGAGGTGATCCGCCGGCTGACCGGTCTGACGCCGGGCCGCTACTTCCGCCGGGCCGTCGCCGACGAACTGGGCCTGCGCACCTGGATCGGCCTGCCGCAGGAGGAAGTGCCGCGGCTGGCCCGGCTCGTCGAGGCCGAGGGGCGGCCGCCGCTGCCGAGCCCCGACCTCCTCGCCATGCGGGCGCTGACGATGAACGGCGTACTGCCCTTCCCCGGGCTCGACGATCCGCACGGCTACAACGCCCCCGCCCTGCTGACCGCCGAATTCCCCGGCGCGGGCGCGGTCTCCTCGGCGCGCGGTCTCGCCGCCCTGTACGCCGCGGTCGCCACGGGGGTGGACGGCGGGCCGCGGCTGCTCGGCGCGGAGACCGTCACGGATGCGCTCCGGCCGCAGTCGGGCGGCGCCTCGTGGTCGGGGCTGCCGGACCTCGGCGCACGCTGGGGGACCGGCGTCCTGCTCGATTCGCCGTTCCGCCGGCTGCTCGGCCCGCGCTCGTTCGCCCACAGCGGCGCGGGCGGGCAATTCGGCTTCGGCGACGACGAGTTCGGCGTCGGCTTCGCCTATACCGCCAACCGGATGGGCGGCAGTGGCGACCAGCGGTGCGAACGGCTCATCGCCGCACTGCGGACGTGCATCGGGGCGCCGGAGCCCCGGCCTTTGAGCTGAGCGGGCGGCCGGGGCGGGGTGGGGCGGCGCAGAAACCCACCCCGCCCCGCTCCGCCCCGGCCGCCCGGCCGGTCCGTCGACTCCGGCTCAGGCGTCCGGATCCGTCCCGGACCGATACCGCTCCGGCTGACTCAGCAGTGCACCGATATGGGCGGCGGCCGCCGACAACCGACGCCGGGACTCCTTCAACTGCTCGGCGTTCACGCCGTGATCGCGGGCCGCGTCCCGCAGATCGTCGCGGAAGCGGTCCAGCAGCCGGTCGAAGTCGCGGGCCGGGTCGTCACCGGCCGGCTCCGTCGCCCACTCCGGGGCCGGTGGGGCCCCGGCCGCCTCGTCCTCCCCGGGGCCCTTGCCGAGGTCGACACGCTCGACCGTCACCCGGGTCCCGTGGTCCGTGCCGCCCCGGCCGGCGCCGCTCCGCCCGGCCTCCTCCTGGCCCGCGCCGGACTGGCCGGCGAAGCGCCCGACCTCGCGGCTCACCTCGGACAGCGCCTCGCGCACCGCCCCCGACCAGTCGCCGGACCGCACCGCCCCCTGAGCCTGCTCCTGTACGCGCTTGAGGACCCGCTGGACCTCCTCGCGCGCGAACGCCTGGGCGTCCCGGGCCTGCTTACGGGCCCGCTGGGCGTCCTGCCTGGCCCGCCGGCTCTCCTCCTTGGCCCGCCGGGCCTGCTCCTTCCACTCGTCCTTGGCGCGCCGGAACTCCTCCTTCGCCTGCCGCCAGGACTCCTTGTCGCCGAACATGCCGTCGAAGTAGTCACCGGCATCCGGGAACGGCCGCCCGGCGCCGTCTTCCTCTGCGTCCGGCCGCCCGCCGGCCCGCCCGCCGGCCCGCCCCGCCGTTCCGCGCTCCGCGTCCTTGCGGGCCTGCTGGGCGGCCTCCTGTATCTCCCGGCGCAGATCCCGTGCCGAACCGCTCACGTCCTCCCGGATGTCGGAGGCGAGGGCGGCGACCGACTCCCGGATCTCCAGCTCCAGATCCGCCAACTCACCGCCCCGGTCGGCGAGTTCGGCCCGTCCGGCATCGGTGATCGAGTAGACCTTGCGGCCGCCCTCGGTCGCGTGCGTCACCAGGCCCTCGGCCTCCAGCTTGGCCAGTCGGGGGTAGACCGTGCCGGCGGACGGGGCGTAGAGGCCCTGGAAGCGCTCCTCCAGGAGGCGGATGATCTCGTAGCCGTGCCGCGGTGCCTCGTCCAGCAGCTTGAGGAGGTACAGGCGCAGGCGGCCGTGGGCGAAGACGGGGGGCATGGTCAGCGCACCTTCTTCCCGGTGGTGGTGGCGGAGGAGTCCTCGTGCGGGCCGCTGTCGTGGCCGCCGTCGGTATCGTGCCGCCCGTGGTCCTCGCCCTCAGGGGCGGGGCGGCGCAGCAGGGCCAGGCCGCCGGAGATGGTGGTGGCCTTGAGGGTGCCGGTGCCCGCGCCCAGGGAGCCGGTGATCCGCTTGGTGCCCCACTGGCCGCTGACCCGCAGGTCGTCGAAGGCGTTGGCGACCGTGCCGGACGTGGTGTTGGCCTCCACCCGGGCGTCGGCCGGGTCGGGCAGCCGGATGGCGACCTCCCCGGAGACCGTCGTCAGCGCGATGTCGGCGCCCTTGCCGGGAGCGAGATCGAGGACCATGTCGCCGCTGACGGAGTCCGCGTGCACCCCGCCGCCGGCTCCGTCGATGACGGTCAGATTCCCCGAGACGGAGTGGAACCGCAGATCGCCGGTGAGCGACTGCACCTCGACGTTGCCCGAGACCGTTTCGGCCAGCACCGTGCCGGTCAGGCCGACGAGCGTGCTGTCGCCGGAGACGCCGCGCACGTCCGTACGGCCCGAGATGCCCGAGACCACCGCGCCCGCGCGGACCACGCCGACCTCGACGCGGGTGCCGGCCGGCACCGTCACCGAGACCACCGCACTGCGGTTCCAGGCCCTGCGGTCGAGGAACTTCAAAAAGTTCCGCCAGGGGAGGTCCTCATACGCGACCGACAGGACGCCGTCGCGGCACGAGACGGTCAGCGGCGGGCCGTCCAGCTCGCTGATCTCCACCCGCGCGGGGCCGCCGTCCGAGGTGCCGACGACATTGACCGTGCCGCCGTACACCCGCACGGTGAGCGCCTCGACGGGGTCGGTGATCTCCATCGTGCGTGGTGCGGTCACCTGCGTCGGATTCTGCGACCACTCGGTCCCGGCTGACATCACTGGCCCTCCCCTGTGAGCACTACGCAACGCAACATATCGCGTCCTTGCTAGACACGATATATCGCGGATTCCGGAAGTCAAGCGGTCCGCCGCGCGGTGTGGAGGAGGGTGGACGAGGGGGAGGTGGGCGGAGTCGAGGAGTCGAGGAGGCGAGGCGCGGCCGGTCATCGCGGAAGAGGGGATTCGGTTCTGGTTTCAGCCGCTTGATGTCGTGGTCATGTCATACACATACGAACGCGCAGGAAAATAAACGGAGTTCATCTCGATGACGGTGCCCGGTGCGGCCTGCGTCGCAGTGCGCCGCGCTGCCCCGTCTATTCGTCCTCGTCGTCGTCCAGCCGGGCCAGCCAGGTGGCGAGTCGTTCCACCGGGACCTCGAAGTCCGGATTCAGGTCCACGAACGTCCGCAGCTGGTCGGCCACCCAGCCGAGGGTGACCTCCTCCTCGCCGCGCCGGCTCTCCAGTTCCTCGATGCCACGGTCAGTGAAATACACGCGCTCTCCACCAGGGGTCATGGGTCATTCCCGGCCAGGATAGGCAGGCTCACGGACCTCTCGCGCCACAGACGGTCGCGGGCTAGCCTGATCACCTGTCAACGGTCCCGCGGCAATGGGGGAATTGCCGCCTACGGGGAGCAGGAGGCCGTGATGCACGATCGCGCGCAGCGCATCGAGCTGCCCGACGGCACGGAGGTCTGGGCCCGGGTCTCCCGGCTCGACGCCCCCGGATGCGACGCGCCGGACGGCGTGGACACCGGGGGCGGGGAATTCGAGGACCGGGAATTCGAGGACGGGGAATTCGAGGACGTCGGTGTCTGGGATGCGCTCGGTGCCCGGGTGGAGGGGCTCCGCGAGGTGATCGGCGGGGTCGCCGCCAGCGTCCGCGAGGCCACCGACCGGGTGGCGCCGCACGAGACCAGCGTGACCTTCGGCGTGGAGCTGTCGGCCAAGCCGGGCAGGGCCGTCGCCCTGCTCGCGGACGGCGGGACGAAGTCGAACCTCTCCATCACGCTCACCTGGCGGCGCGAGGACCAGGCGCATACGGCCGACCGCCGGGAGCCGGACGATTCGAGCCGCTGATGGCCACCTCCCAGGGCCGGCCCGCCGGCAGCGCTGACCGCGCCCGTTACGCACAGCTCCTCGACCACGCCGGGCGCACCACCGTCGGACTGCGCGCCGCACCGGGCGCCCCCGGCGCCCGGATGTGGGGCAGCGGCGTACTCATCGCCCCGGGGTGGGTGCTGACCTGCGCCCATGTGCTGGTGGCGAGCGACGGGCGGCGCCGCGAGACGGGGCCGGACGGGGTCTTCGGGGTCGCGTTCGGCGGCCGGGTGGTCCCCGCGCGGCCGGTGTACGACCTGAGCCGGCCCGCCCCGGAGGCCGGGCCCGGTGCCGCCCGCGCCGACCTCGCCCTGGTCCGGCTGCTCGACCCGGAGGCCGGGCACCCCTGCGCCTGGCTCAGCGATCAGCCGGCGACGCTCCTGGAGGACGCCTACATCTTCCGCGGCCACGACTCCGGCGCCCATGACTCCCGCGGCCACGACTCCGGTGACACCTTCATCGCGGTCCGCTTCGGCGCCCGTGACGCCCGGGGGCTGCAGTTCGGCAGCGATGTCCGGGTGACGCCCGGCGCCTCCGGCGGGCCGCTGATCGACTGTGACCGTGGTGAGGTGGTCGGCATCGTCAAGGGCCGCCACCAGCAGGACCACGTCGGGCTCGCGGTGCCGGTCACCGCACTGCGCGGGCTGGGGCCGGAACACCTGGTCGCCGGCGCCGAGGGGCTCGGCCCCGACCCGTACCACGCGCTGATGAGCCTGCACGACCGCTGGCACTGGGCCGGGCAGGAGCTCGGCCGCGCCACCGGACCCACCTGGTTCGACGCCCAACACGCGATCATGGCGGGCCGCGGCCGTCTGTGGGGCGTCCAGGAGCGGCTGCAGGCGCTGGACCTGCTCGCCCGTCTGCCCGCGCCGCGCGACCCGCTGATCGTGGAGGCCGCCGTCAGTGAGGTGCTGGACCGCGGCGAGCGGCCCGCGGCCTGGTCGCTGCGCACGTGGCGGGACGGGCACGGCGCGCTCTACCAGGGCAGCGACCCGTACACCGAGCTGCGCACCTTTGTGCACTATCTGCGGATCGTGGCGCAGCTGACCGCCGACGAGGTCCGCGACCAGCCGGGCGAAGCCGCCGCCGCGGTCCGCGCGCAGGCGGTCCGCCTCGCGGAGTTCGTCCAGGCCAAGGCGGTGGTGCTGCAGCCGCAGGACCGGCGCAGGATCGGGCCGGTGCGCCGCCGCCCGCGCTCCGTCCTCGTCGAGTTCGAGCCGCTGTTCTACGACGAGGGCGGAGCGGAGCTGTTCAACTGGTCGGTCAGCGAAGGCTACGGGCAGGGGCAGTGGCTGTGCGTGGACGTCCAGGAGTCGGCCGGCGGGATGCCCTTCGAACAGGCACGGGAACAGGTGCTGCAACAGCTCGGCGGGCGGCTGCTGCGGGCCGACGGCGCCGCCGGTCCGGGCGCCCGCGTACGCCTGGAGGTCGCGGTCCCCGAAGGGCACTGGCACACCGCCGCCGGCCAGTGGGAGGTCGCCGCCTCCACCCGGCGCACCGCCCGGCTGCGGCCGGTGGGCCCCGGCCGTGCGGTGATCCTGCGTGACCAGGGGCGGCGCGAACAGGTCGACCCCGCCTGGCTGCGCCGCTGGCAGGGCCTGCGCACCGCCGCTGAACTCCAGGCACTGCGGGTCCGGCCGGGCGAGGGGGCCGGCGCGCGGCCCGGCCCCTGCGCCGAGTCCGTCTGGCGGCTGCTGGAGAGGGCCGGCGAGGGCGCGCTGCCCGCGCTGTGCCACACGGTCGCCGACGGGTTCGGGCGGGACGCGGTGGGCGTCGCCCTGGACACCGGGTTCCCGGCCGGGCTGTGGCCGGCCCGCGGTCACGGCGAGGAGCAGGACTGCGACGCGGGCTGCGAGGAATTCCATCGCGGGGTGCGGGAGTTGCTCCAGGGCTCGGGCGGGGTGGCCCGGCTGCCCGAGCTGGTGCGGCAGCTGCGGGCGAAGGCCGCCGAGGCCGCGGAGGAGGGCACGCACTGGGCCCGCGATCTGGTGTTGCTCTACGACGATCCGGAGGATCCGATTCCGCCGCTGTTCACGGACCGGCCCCAGCTGTCGCCGCGATGAACGGCGCCGGAGCCGCTCCCGGGCGGGCGCGGGCGCCGCGTACGCCCCCCGTGCGCCCGGTGCCCAGGGCGGCCGCCTCCGCTACTCGTGCGGTAAGTAGCGCCCCGGAAAGGGCACTTGAGCGCCCCGCGCGAGTGCGCGGGAGACCGGAAACCGCCCCGTGTGCTTCCGTAGGGGTGGGTACTGTCATAGCGTCGTGGAAGACTTGTTCGTGATGACGTGATGGCGTGATGCGGGTGGCGACGCGGGGGGAGGCGGAGCGGATGCGGACGTCTCCGGCGATGCGCCGTGACCCACGCTCCTGACCGATGCCTGGCCGGCGACGAGGAGTTCCGACGTGAGCGACTGGCTCATCTACCGTGGCGCGGGGGCACCGCACGACGGAATTGAGCATCTTCCGCCGCCGCCGCCCTGGCGCGATTTCGACGGCGGGCCCCTCGTGGCGCCGCCGGCCGCCCTCGACCCGTCCTCCGAGCGCCGGCTCGGTGTGCAGCACCGCGAAGCCAGCCACCACCGCCCTGGTGAGACCGAGCGCGAGCTGGTCAACGCCGCCCTCTATCTGCGCCGCCCGCTGCTGGTGACCGGCGCGCCGGGCAGCGGCAAGAGCACCCTGGCGCATTCGGTCGCCTATGAACTCGGCCTGGGCCGGGTGCTCGGCTGGCCCGTCGTCAGCCGCAGCACGCTGCGCGACGGCCTGTACGACTACGACGCCATCGGCCGCCTCCAGGACCTCCAGATCGCCCGCGCCACCCCGGCCGCCGAGGAGAGCGGGACGCCGGCCGGCGCCGACCCCGCCGACGAGCCGGGCGGCGGCATCGGCCGCTACATCCGCCTCGGTCCGCTGGGCACGGCCCTGCTGCCGTCCGCCCGGCCCCGGGTGCTGCTCGTCGACGAGCTCGACAAGAGCGACATCGATCTGCCCAATGACCTTCTCAATGTGCTGGAGGAAGGGGAGTTCCGGATTCCGGAGCTGGAACGGCTGTCCGGATCCGCCCCCGAGGTGGAGGTGCTCAGCGACGACGGCGCGCAGGTGACGGTGCGTGACGGCCGGGTGCGCTGCCGCGCCTTCCCCTTCATCGTCCTCACCAGCAACGGCGAACGCGACTTCCCGGCGCCCCTGTTGCGCCGCTGTATCCACCTCCACATCCCGGTCCCCGACAAGGAGCGGCTCGCCGCCATGGTGCGGGCGCATTTCGGCGAGGGCGCCGACGGGCGCTACGAAGCGGTGATCGACCGCTTCCTGGACCGCGAGCCCGGCGATGTCCGCGCCGTCGACCAGCTCTTCAACGCCATCCACCTCACCCAGAAGGCCGGCTGGACGGACGAGGACGAGGAGGAGACCCGACGGCGTCTGACGGCGGAGCTGATGCGGCCTCTTGATCGGACGAGGTGAGTGCGGTGTCCCGCGGGGAGCCCGGCCCAGCCCCCCTCGACGAACTCGTCGCCCGGCTGACGGCCGCGGGGGTGCCGGCCGACGCCCGCGGGATGGCCGACGCCCTCTGGCTCGCCCAGTGGATCACACCGCAGGAGCAGGCCGGCGACACCGGGGACACCGGGCCCCCGGCCGCGGACCCCGCGCACCGTACGGATCCGGCCACTTTCCGGGTGGGGCCTGCCGTCTCCCCGGGCTCCCCGCACGCCGACGCGGCGCCGGCCGGCCGCGCGGACGGTTCCGGGGACGGCACCGACACCGGCCCCGAGGAGAGCGAGCCGCCGCCCTCCACGCTCCGGGACAGCGCCCGGCACCGGGTCGCGGAGCTGCTGCCCGCCCTGGACGAGCGGGTCGTCGACCGGGACCCGCGGCGGCTCGGCGAGATCGCGGTCCCCATCGCCTCCGCGTTCCCCGGACTGCTGCCGCTGCAGCGGGCCCTGCGCCCCATCCAGCGCTACCGCCCGCCGGTCGCCCCGGTCCGCCGGAAGCTGGACGAGCCCGCCACCGCCGAACTCTCCGCCCACGCCGAAATGATCATCCCGGTGCTGCGCGGGGTGCACCGACGGGCGGCCGCCCTGCGGCTGTTGATGGACGGCTCGTCCTCGATGGCCGTCTGGGAGCAGATGCTGCACGACCTGCGCCAGGTCTGCGAGCGGGTGGGCGCCTTCCGCGACGTCACGGTGCACTACCTCCATCCGCACGGCCCGGACGTCGGGGTCGCGGCGGCCCCCGGTCCGGGCCGCCCGCTGCGCCCCGCCGACCAGTTGCACGACCCGACCGGCCACCACCTCACCCTCGTGGTCAGCGACTGCGCGGGCCCCCTCTGGCGGGACGGCCGGATGCAGCGACTGCTCTACCGCTGGGCCGCCGACGCCCCGCTCGCCGTCGTCCAGCCGCTGCCGCAGCGGATGTGGGCACGCACGCTGCTGCCCGCCGTCGCCGGCACCCTCATCCGGCGCCAGGGCCCCTACCAGGCCCTGGACTTCCGCCCGGCCCGGCGCCGCCGGCGGCCCGCCGGGGCGCCCGGGGCCGCCGTGGAACCGCCGCGCGAACGCGCCATCCCGGTCCTCTCCGCCACCCCCTCCGCCCTCGGCTCGTGGGCCCGGCTCGCGGCCGCCGACGCCGGTCTCGCCCTGCGCGGCGCGGCCTGTGCCGTACGCGCCGACCACGGCGACGGACTCCCGTCCGGGCCGGCGCCCGCGCCCGGGCGCGCCGCACCGGCCCGTATGGTCCGCGAGTTCGACCAGCAGGCCTCTCCCGCCGCCCGGCTGCTCG
>NZ_SDIG01000060.1:0-32909 GCF_004122755.1 Streptomyces sp. TM32 | reverse complement strand
GGGCTGCTGGTTCGGGTGGCTCGGGATGACGGGAGAGCGGGGGGAAGCCCCAGGGTCAGCCGCGGACCCCACGCAGGGCCATCGACACCGCCGCCTCCGTGATTTCGTCCGGGTCCTCCGCGGCACCGAGTTCGATACGGCGGACCGCGGCATCGACGACTCCCTGGAGGAGCATGGCCGCGAGTCGGGGCTGCTCGTGGCCGAGGGCGGCGAGCGCTTCGACGATCATGGCGATGAGTCCGCCGTGCGCCGCGCGGATCTTCTCTCGGGCACCGGCATCCAGCTCGCCGGCCGAAATGGCGACGACGGCGCGGTGGCGCCGGTCGCCGACCAGGGCGAGTTGCCGACGCACATACGCCTCGATCTTCCCGTCGGGCGTGTCGACCCGCTCCATCGCCGCTTCGACCTCGGCGGCCCAGACGGGGAAGTCGACGGCGCACAGCTCCTCGACGACGGCGGCGCGCGAGCGGAAGTACTCGTACACGGAGGAGCGCGCGAGTCCCGTGCGCTCGGCGAGGGCGGGGAAGGTCAGTGCTTCCGTTCCGCCTTCGGACAGCAGGGTGCGGGCAGCGTCCAAAAGGGCGCGGCGCTGCATCGTCCGGTGCTCGGCCACGGAGGCCGCTCGAATCCTTGGCACGTCACCACTCTACGGATGGCGCGCTCGCCGCGGCACTCCCTATGGCGACACGGCGTGGGAAGACCCGCCTCGGGCGCAGTGCTCAGCGTCCGACGTCGGCGAGCTTCGCCCGCAGTTGGAGAACGGACTTGGTGTGGATCTGGCTGACTCTGCTTTCGGTGACGCCGAGGACATTGCCGATTTCGGCGAGCGTGAGGCCTTCGTAGTAGTAGAGCGTGACCACGGTCTTCTCGCGCTCGGGGAGGGTGTTGATGGCCCGCGCGAGCAGCCGCCGCAGCTCGCGGTCCTCGGCGATCTCGACGGGGTTCTCGGCGGCCGTGTCCTCGAGGGTGTCCATCAAGCTCAGCCGTTCGCCCCCCTCGCCGCCGACGTGCAGCAGCTCCTCCAGGGCGACCACGTTCGCCAGCGACAGTTGGCTGAAGACGTTGTGGAGTTCCTCCAGCCCGATGCCCATCTCCTCGGCGACCTCCGCCTCGGACGGGGTGCGGCGCAGTTGCGCTTCGAGGGTGGCGTAGGCCCGTTCGACGGCACGGGCCTTCTGCCGTACGGAGCGCGGGATCCAGTCGAGTGCGCGCAGCTCGTCGATCATTGCGCCGCGGATGCGGGTGATGGCGTAGGTCTCGAACTTGATGGAGCGTTCGGGTTCGAATTTCTCGATGGCGTCGATCAGTCCGAAGACTCCGGAGGAGACGAAGTCGGCCTGTTCGACGTTGGGGGGCAGGCCGACGCTGACGCGGCCGGCGACGTATTTGACCAGCGGCGAGTAGTGCAGGATCAGCTGTTCCCGCAGCCGCCCGTCGCCTGACGCCTTGTAGGAGCGCCACAACTCATCGAGCGAGGTGGGCGGGGCGGGGCGCACGCTGCCGCGCGCGGCGGGTGGTACCGCCGCACGGTCAGACCCGGAGGTGTGCTGGGGCATTCGTCGCCTTGAGCCGTTCTGCCGAGACGCGGGTGGGTGGATGCATGAGGGTTGAATTTGCCTGTGAGCGTAGCGTGACTGCAGCGTTGCGGTGTGCGATCACGGCAGGTTCGGGGGTGCGCAGATACGTTCCGCTGCCCGCACCCCAGGGTTACTCGTACGGCGTGGCGACACCCGGACAAGGGGCCGGTCGCCGCCCCGTGGAGGGTCGTGCGGACGGCGGCGGTGATGCGGCACGCGGGACGACGTGCGCCCCCGGCGCCGCCTCGCCAAATCCCCATGGGGCGGTCGTGTGCACCGAAGCGTGGCAAAACTGGATTCTGCGGTCATTCCCCTCACCCTTTCACCCGTTCGCCCCAGGTCAAGCACCGCCTCGCCGGGAACCGTCGGTCGCCTCGGCGCGTCGCGCCAACTCCCAGTGACCGCCGCACCTTTGAACGAATCCGAGGGACAGCAGCTCGAAGAGCTTGCCCTGGGTCACCTCACGGGGTGTGCCGGCCTCCTCGGCCAGGCGGCCGGTGTCCGTGCTGCCCTGGGCGGGCAGCGCCTCCAGCACGCGGGTGGCGACGGGGTCGAGGAGGTCACGGGTGAGGGTGGGCCCCCGCCGGCCGGGGGCGAGGTCGCCGATGCTGCCGACGAGCTCGATGACCTCATCGGCGTCGGTGACCACCGTGGCCTCGTCGCGCAGGAGTTGATGCACGCCGGCCGACAGACTGCTGGTGACCGGGCCCGGCATACCCATCGTGAAACGTCCGAGGGCCCGCGCCCGCCGGGCGGTGACGAGTGAGCCGCTGCGCAGCTCGGCCTCCACGACGACGGTGCCTCGGGTGAGTGCGGCGATGACGCGGTTGCGCTGGATGAACCGGCTGCGGGTGGGGTGCTCGCCTGGTGGTAACTCGGCGACCACCAGGCCCTGTTCGGCGATCCGGCCGAGCAGTTCGGTGTGGCCGCGCGGATAGGCGTAGTCGACGCCGGAGGCCATGACGGCGATGGTCGCGCCGTCTGCGGCCAGCGCGCCCCGGTGAGCGGCTCCGTCAACGCCGTAGGCGGCTCCGGAGACGACGGCCCAGCCGCGGTCGGCGAGCCCTGCGCTGAGGGTGGTGGCGAGGTGTGCGCCGTAGTCGGTGCAGGCTCGGGCGCCGACGACGGCGACCGAGCGCAGCGCCCACAACCTGAGGTTGGCCGCCCCCCGCACCCACAGGCCGAGGGGGCGGGCGTCGCCGAGGTCGTCGAGCTGGCCGGGCCATTCGTCGTCCCCTGGGCAGATGAACCGGCCGCCGAGCGCGCTGACGGCGGCGAGGTCCGTGGCGGGGCGGGCCCGTGCGGCGCGCAGGCGCAGGCCCTCGGTCTTGGCCGGGCTTGCGCCCCGGGGCGGGGTTGCGTCCTCGTCGGACAGCGCGCGCCACAGCGCCACCGGGCCCATTTCGCGCACCCAGCGGCCGGCGGTTTCATCGCCCGGTTCCAGGATGCGGGTGAGGGCCGCGCGCGCGGTGCGCTGCGGTTCGCGGGCTGTGCCGCCGGGCGCGGAGCACGGGCGAGCGGTCGCGCGCCCGGCGGTGTGGGATGCGGTTGTGGTGGGTGGGGCGTGGCCCGGTTCCGCGGTCGGTCCGGCCGCGTGTGGCCGGCCGTCCGTGGCGGTGACCAGCCTGTCCGTGGCGGTGTCCGGCCTGTCGGTGGCGAAGCCCCATGGGTCGATTCCGTTCATCGCTTGTCCCGGGTGCGGGGCCGGGTGGTGGCGGTCTCGCTGCCGCCGGTACCCGCCGTGGTCAGCGCGCCACGGCGTACGCCGGTGCGGAGTTCCAGGGCCCAGTTGACGTCTTCGCCGGTGGGGCGGTCGCGGCCGGCGAGGTCGGCGGCTGTCCAGGCCACGCGCAGGACCCGGTCGAGGCCGCGGGCCGTGAGCAGGCCGCATTCGAGGTCGCGTTCTGCTTGGGCCAGGGCGCCGGGGTGGACCTGCCAGCGGGTGCGCAGTTCATGGCCGGGGACCTCGCTGTTGGTGTGCCAGGGGGTGTCAGCGAGGCGGGCGGCGGCGCGTTCACGGGCGGCGTGTACGCGTTCGGCCACGGCCGCGGTGGATTCGGCGCCACGGCCCAGCGCGAGCAGTTCGGAGCGGGCGACCGGTTCCACCACGATCCGCAGATCGACCCGGTCCATCAGCGGGCCTGAGAGTCGTGAGCGGTAGCGCCGGACGGATGAGGGCCGGCATTCGCAGCCGCCGCCGGCGGTGCCGTGTCGTCCGCACGGGCAGGGGTTGGCGGCGAGCGCGAGGAGGATGCGGGCGGGCATGCGCATCATGCCCCCGGCGCGGGCGACGACGATGTGCCCGGATTCCAGTGGCTGGCGGAGCGCGTCCAGGACGCGTGGGCTGCATTCCGCGGCCTCATCCATGAACAGCACGCCGTGGTGGGCGAGGGAGACGGCTCCGGGGCGAGGCAGGCCGGTACCACCGCCGACGAGGGAGGCCATGGTCGCGGAGTGGTGCGGTGCGCAGTAGGGCGGCCGGTGGACGAGCGGCTGTCCCGGCGGGAGGGTGCCGGCCACCGAATGGACGGCGGTGACCTCCAGGGATTCCTTGGGTGACAGCGGCGGCAGCAGTCCCGGGAGGCGTTCGGCGAGCATGGTTTTGCCGGCACCGGGTGGGCCTTTGAAGAAGATGTGGTGGCGTCCGGCGGCGGCTGCTTCCAGGGCGCGGCGGGCGCCGTGCTGGCCTGCGACGTCCGCGAGGTCCGGGGTGTGGTCACCGGAGGGCAGGCCCGCTCCGGCGCAGGTGCCGGACACAGCGAGCCCGGCGAGCAGCGGGTCGGGGCGGCCTTCGTCCCTGGGTTCTTCGTGGGGTACCGGTTCGTCGGCGAGGACGCCGATGAGCTGGCGCAGGCTGCGGACGCCGAGGACCGAGATGCCGGGGACGAGTGAGGCTTCGGCGGCGGTCTGTTCCGGGACGACGACCTGGCGGTATCCGGCGTCGGCGGCGGCCAGGACGGCGGGCAGGACTCCGCGTACGGGGCGGACGCGGCCGTCCAGGCCCAGTTCGCCGATCATCATGAGGTCGGTGAGTTCGCGGGGGTCCAGGCGTTCGGCGGCGCCGAGGACGGCGCAGGCCACGGCGAGGTCGAAGCCGCTGCCGCCTTTGGGTACGGAGGCCGGGCTGAGGCCGACGGTGAGCTTTTTCTGCGGCCATTCGGCGCCGGAGTTCACGACGGCGGCGCGGACGCGTTCCCTGGATTCGATGAGGCTCTTGTCGGGGAGGCCGACGAGGGTGAAGGCGGCGACGCCCGGTTCCAGGTCGGCCTGGACCTCGACGACGACTCCTTCGACGCCCACGAGGGCGACGGAGCAGGTCCGGGCGAAGCCCATCAGGCCACCCCCCGTGCGTGCTGGACGACGGGGGCGCCGCGGGACGGCAGCAGGATGCCGATCACGTCGATCCGTACGCCGCCGGGCGGCGGGCCGCCGTGCCGCTCCAGCCAGCGTTCCGCCAGCAGTCGCAGCCGGGCGGTCTTCTCGGGGCGCACGGCCGCCATGGGGTGTTCGTACCAGCCGGCGCGGCGGGTTTTGACCTCGCAGACCACCAGGGCGTCTCCGTCGGCCGCGACGATGTCGATCTCTCCGTCGCGGCAGCGCCAGTTGCGGTCCAGGATCCGCATGCCGGCCTCGGTGAGCCGCCGGGCGGCCAGATCTTCGCCGTAGCGGCCCAGGGCACGTCGCCGAGTGGCGGTCGAGGCGGCCGCCACGGGGCCGGCGTCCGGCGGCGGGGCGGTGGTCGGTACGGCCGCAGGACCAAGGGCGCCGGGCGGTGCGACCGCGGGCCCCGGGCCCCTGGGCGCGCCGACGGCCGCATCGGCGGAGGCCGCATCGGCAGAGGTTACGTCGGGCACCGGGCCGGCGGCCGGATCATCGGCCGTCCGGGCTCCCGCGGACGGTTCCCGTCCCGCAGGCGCCGCTCCGCCGTTGCCGCGCCGGGCACGCATCCCACCGGCGGACCCCGCGCTGCCCGACCCGCGCGCCACCACCGCAGGCGGCGGTGCCGAACAGGCCCACTGCCCGTGCTGTGCTCTCGCCGGCTGCGGCTCCCGCGGCCCGGGGTCGAGCGGTGTGTCCCTTCCGGCCCTGCGGCCGGCGTGCATGGCGTTCATGCGGTACCACCTCCGGCACCGACTGTGACGCCCCCGCGCGGAGCTGTTGGATCTTGGTGGACAACGAGCCGCCTGTGGACAACCTGCTCACCCGTCCGAGTGAGGGCCGACCCGACGGCGGCCGGGTCCCACCGCTCCGCCGCCCTCGGCCGGACTCAGCTCCCCGGAAGATCCAGATCGCTCTTGTTGAGCTCCTCGATGTTCACGTCCTTGAACGTGAGTACCCGCACCTGCTTGACGAAGCGAGCCGGGCGGTACATGTCCCAGACCCAGGCGTCGGCCATCGACACCTCGAAAAAGACCTCTCCCTGGACCGAGTGCACCTGCATCTCGTAGTCGTTGGTGAGGTAGAAACGTCGCTCGGTCTCGATCACATATTTGAACAGCCCGACGACGTCGCGGTACTCCCGGTAGAGCTTCAGCTCCATCTCGGTCTCGTACTTCTCGAGGTCCTCGGCGCTCATGGCAGATCCCCTTCAGCCGTGCGTCCCCCTATTGTGCGTCAGACCCTCTCGGTCTCCAGGAGCACCGGCGCATTAGGGGGCCCTTCGACGAGCAGCATGCGCAGCAGCTCGGCGAGTCTGGTCGGGTACACCGTCTCATGCGAGGCGGACAGTTCCTCCGACGTCCACCACCTCAGCCCCGAGACGCTGCGTCTCTCCAGCTCGGTCTGCCCACCCGGGTCGGTGGCCGTCCGGTCCGTCCGACCCAGGTAGTACCACTCATCCTGCTCCCAGCGCCGCCCGTCGAACGGGAATGCGCAGCGGCGCTTCCACAGGACGGGGCCGAGGACGGCGTCGGTGATGCCGGTCTCCTCGGCGAGCTCACGGCGGGCCGCCTCCTCGTGGCTCTCCGTGCCCTCCAGGCCGCCGCCCGGGGTGAACCACCAGGTCTCGGTCGGACGGGCCGGTTCGAAGCCGTGGAGCAGCAGGATCCGGTCGTCGGGGTCGAGCAGCACGATGCGGGAGACCTGGCGCACCGTGCCCTCCGCCGGCTCGTCTGGGGTGTCTTCCGCCCCGGTCTGCGCTCCCCGGCCGGACGCCGCTGCCGGGCTGTCAGCCGGCGGCTCGGCGTCGCCGGGGCCCCCGCCGGACCGGTCGCCGGCCGCCGCCTCACGGCCACCGGCCGGCTCCCCGCCGTCCCGCCTCTCAGGCACGCGTACGCCCCCTGCGCCGCGCGATGGGCCCGTAGGCGGCACCGCCGAGGATGAGGACCGCGCCGGCGAGCACGGTGAAGGTGATGGGCTGTACCGGGCCGGGCTGCGAGGTGCCGCCGGGGAGCGCGGAGAAGGCGGCCGGGCGCTGCATCATCCCGATGCTGCCGAGCGGCCAGGCGCGGGCGTCGACCCGGGCCCGGACGGCGCTGCGCGGGACGGAGCCGTGATCGCTGTCGGAGAGGTGGACGCGCGAGTCCATGGAGTCGCTCCGGTGATCGCCGAGCAGGAAGAGCTGACCGGCGGGCACCTTGGCCTTGAAGCCGACGGGCGAGGCGGGGCCACTGCCCTGCAGATACGGCTCCTCGATGGGGGTTCCGTCGACGGTCAGCCGGCCCTGCTTGGTGCAGCAGGCGACCTTGTCGCCGCCGACGCCGACGACCCGCTTGACCATCGGGAGGTCGCCCCACACGGAGTCCTTGAAGATGACGACGTCACCGCGGCGTATCTCGGAGCCCGCCACCTTCTCGGCCAGGACCCGCGACCCGACGGTGATGGTCGGCGTCATCGAATCGGTCGGCACCGTATAGGGGCGGTACGTCAGCGCCGCCCATACGAAGCCGCCCAGGAACGCCGCACAGCCGACGGCCACGGCCAGACCGGACAGCACACTGCCCATGGTCCGGCCGCGGCCGTCCGTCCTGTGTTCCGTCGTGCTGCTCATCCCAGCGCTCCCACCCCGCGGACCCGGCCCGCGTCGAAGATCCGGGACGGCACCTTACCTGGGGTTACGCTCTCCGGTCAGCCTCCGCCGACGCCAGATCACGATCGGAACCGCGCCGGCCAGGCCCAGGGCGGCCGGTGCGACCCCCATCGCCTTGTTGATCCCGGGCTGATCGAAGGTGTCCGGTACGGGCAGGGTTGCCCAGCGGTTGACGGGCCAGGCGATGGTGAACGCCCGGCCGACGACCTCGTCCTCCGAGACCGTGCCGTTGCCCTTGAGGGTCTGGTGGTAGCGGGAGTCGAGGGAGTCGTCGCGGTGGTCTCCCATCACCCAGATCCGGCCCTTGGGAACCTTGATCGGGCCGAACGCACGGTCACCGCACGGGGTGGCGCCGGGGAAGATGTAGGAGTCTTCCTTGAGGGCCTTGCCGTTGACCTTGACCGGGCCGGTGCCGTGGCACTCGACGGTGTCGCCGCCGACCGCGATGACCCGCTTGATCAGGTCCTTCTCCTCGGCCGAGGGCATCAGACCGATGAAGCTGAGGACCTTCTGGACGGGGTTGGGCTCGGGGGTCGGCGTCTCGTTCAGCCAGCCGCCCGGGTCGTGGAAGACCACGACCTCGCCGCGCTCCGGTTTGGAGCCGAACCACGGCGTCAGCTTGTCCACCAGGACCCGGTCCCCGCGCTGCAGGGTGTCCTGCATCGAGTCGGACGGGATCGAGAACGCCTGCACCAGGAAGGTCTTGATCAGCAGGGCGAGGAGAAGGGCGATGCCGATGAGAATCGGCAGCTCTTTCCAGAAGGCACGCGGCTTCTTGGCCTTCTTCATGCTGCCGCTCACCCCGCCACTCGCCGACGTGTCCCACGTGTCCGACGCGTCCGCCCCGGTAGAACGCGGCGACTGGGCCTGCGCTCCTGATGGTGACTGTGTCTGATGCACGGAACTCGCCGCCGGCTGCGGGGTCTCACCGCGCCCTGCCGGCTCCTCGGGCTCTTCGGTTCCGGACCGCGCGCCGACCGCCAAGTCCCCCACATCTGCTCCTCACTCCACGCACTCGCCCGCGCGTCAACCGGCGCAGGCCCACCACTCCCATAACGAGCGGGAGTTCCGCAGGGGTCGGGAGTACGGTCAAACTCTCAGGTGACACCCTATGCGGCACACCCGCTGCGGACGCCTTGGCGCCCGGCGCGTCGTGCACGGTCGTAAAGGTGTCCGGCTCTTCGAGGCGCCGCCAGTGCGAGAACGGCCAGCCGATCACCACGGCCCGGCCCACCACTTTCTGCTCTGAGACCGTGCCACGGTACGGCTCGTCCAGGTGGAAGCGCGAATCCGCGGAGTTGGAGCGGTGGTCGCCCATGACGAAGATCCGGCCGGTGGGAACGGTCACCGAGAACTTCAGTGTGGAGGGCGGGTTCCCCGGATGGACGTACGGTTCGGTCAGCGGGGAGCCGTTGACGGTGACCTTGCCCTGCTTGTCGCAGCATTTGACGGTGTCACCGCCGACCGCCACGACCCGCTTGATCAGGTCCTGTTCATTCGCCGACGGCAGCAGGCCGATGAAGGTCATGGCGTCCTTGACCGGCTTGAAGGCTCCCCCGTCGTCGGTGGGCTTGTTCTGCTCACCCTTGAGCCAGCCCCCGGGGTCCTGGAAGACGACGACGTCGCCGCGCTCGGGCGTCGACCCGAACCAGGGCGTGAGCTTGTCGACCAGCACCCGGTCGCCGATCTTGATCGTCTGCTCCATGGAGCCGGACGGGATGACGAAGGCCTGGACGAGGAACGTCTTCAGGACGAGGGCGATGGCCAGTGCCACGCCGATGAGGATGGGGATTTCCTTGAGGTAGGAGCGTTGTCTGCGGCGCTTGATGCGCCGGGCCTGGCGCCGGCGCTCGGCCCGCCCGCCGGTCGCGGGCCGGCCCGCCCGCCGCCCTTGAGGCGCGGATCGTCCGCGCCGCGGTCCGGGGCTCGTGCCGGGCTCCTGAGGATCGCCGTGACCACCTGAGTCGCCGTACGCGCCGGCGGCGTCCGGCTGCGGCTGCACGGCAGCACGGCCCCGCCGTGCGCCGTCCTTGCTCCCGTGGCGGGGGCGTCCGCGGCTACCCACGTGGGCCTGCCGCGGCGGGTATCCGGTCGAAGGCGCGGGGGGACCCAAGGGTCCGCCAGCGGCTCACCGGCCAGGTGATCAGGTCCGCGCGGCCGATGACCTCGTCGACCGGGACCGTTCCGCCGCCGGGCTGGCCGAGGTGGTCACGGGAGTCACTGGATCTGGCGCGGTGGTCGCCCATGACCCACAGCCGGCCCTTCGGCACCACGATGTCGAAATCCACCGAGGACGGCGCGTCCCCGGGGTGGAGATACGCCTCGTTCACGGGCTCACCGTTCACTTCGATCCGCCCCCGTTTGTCGCAGCAGGTCACGTGGTCACCGCCGATGCCGATCACGCGCTTGACGTAGTCGGTCTCGTCGGGCCGGGCCAGCCCCAGCGCCGCACCGGCGCCGCGCAGCAGTCCCGTGACGGGATTCTCCCCCTGCTCCCTGTGAACGAACGATCCCGTGCCGTCGAACACCACCACGTCGCCGCGCGCGGGCGCGCCGCCGAAGCGGTACGCCAGCTTGTTGACCAGCACCCGGTCCCCGATCTGCAGGGTGTTCTCCATGGAGGAGGACGGAATCAGGAAGGGCTGGGCGATGAACGCACTGAGCAGCAGTACAAAGGCCAGACAGAGCGCGAGCAGGGTGACCGGCCGGTGTCGCAGACCGGCCGCCCAGCCGGGAAAACGCGCGGAGCGCGACCCCTGCTCCGGCCCCTGATCGGGGGTGGGACAGGGGTCGCGCTCCGTGAGCTGTGCGTCGGTGTCCATCGGGCCCTGAGCCTATCCGGCCGGATCCGGACGCCGTACGTGAGCGTCGGTTTGCGTTGCCGGTGCGCAAAAAATCGCACCCCGGGGCGGCCCGGCTCAGTTGTCGCGCTTCTCCTTGATCTTCGCGGCCTTGCCGCGGAGCTCGCGCAGGAAGTACAGCTTGGCGCGACGGACGTCACCGCGGGTCACGACCTCGATCTTCTCGACGATCGGGGTGTGCACCGGGAAGGTGCGCTCGACGCCGACGGAGAAGCTGACCTTGCGGACCGTGAAGGTCTCGCGCACGCCGGCGCCCTGACGGCGGATGACAACGCCCTTGAACTGCTGCACACGGGAGCGGTTGCCCTCGATGACGCGGACGTGGACGTTGACGGTGTCGCCCGGGCGGAAGGCCGGGACGTCGCTGCGCAGCGACGAGGCGTCGACGGAGTCGAGAAGGTGCATGACCTACTGCTTTCTTCGTTGATGCCACAGGTCATCAACGGGATGTCGGAAATGATGTGTCGGATGCCGTTCCGTCGGGCGGGCGTCGTTCCCCCTGTGGCAGGGGCGCGCGCCGGACGCACACGGCAGCGGCCTATTCTTCCACGGCCTCGGTCGTCCGCCCAAATCGGCCGTCGGCGCCCACCGACCAGCCGAGAGCCGCGAGTATCGCGCGGTCGTGTTTGTCGAATGCGGCGGGGTCGGCGCGCTCGATCAGATCGGGGCGGTTGCGGTCGGTGCGGCGGAACGCCTCGTCCCGACGCCAGCGGGCGATCTTGCCGTGGTGCCCGCTGAGCAGCACCTCGGGGATGCCGCGGCCGCGCCACTCGGGGGGCTTGGTGTAGACGGGGCCCTCCAGGAGGTCGGCCATCGCGCCCGGGGCGAAGGAGTCGTCCTGATGGGAGGCGGCGTTCCCGAGGACGCCGGGCAGCAGCCGGGCCACCGCCTCGACCATGACCAGGACCGGTGCCTCGCCGCCGGCCAGGACGTAGTCGCCGATGGAGACCTCGCGCACCTCGACGCGGTCGCCGTACTCCTCGATGACCCGGCGGTCGATGCCTTCGTAGCGGGCCGGGGTGAACACCAGCCAGGGCTTGGCGGAGAGTTCGACGGCGAGCTGCTGGGTGAAGGGGGCGCCGCTCGGGGTGGGGACGACGATCACCGGTTCGCCCTCACCGGACGCGAGGATCCCGTCGAGCGCCTCGCCCCACGGCTCGGGCTTCATGACCATGCCCGGGCCACCGCCGTAGGGGGTGTCGTCGACGGTGTTGTGCTTGTCGTGGGCGCAGTCCCGCAGGTCGTGGATGCGCACATCGAGCTGTCCGCGCGCGCGGGCCTTGCCCACGAGGGAGACGTTCAGCGGCTCCAGGTACTCGGGGAAGATCGTGACGATGTCGAGCCGCATCAGCTGTCCTCGCGGCCGGAGGCGATCTCTGCCTGGCTGTCGTCGAGGAGGCCGGGCGGCGGGTCGACGACCGCGCGCTGCTCGTCGAGGTCGATCTCCGGGACGATCTCGGCGACGAACGGGATCATGACCTCGCTGCCGTCGGGCCGCCGGACGATCAGCAGGTCCTGGTAGGGCAGATGGGAGACCTCGGCGATCCGGCCGACGGCGGTGCCGTCGCGGGTGACGACATCGAGGTCGATCAGCTGGTGGTCGTAGAACTCCTCGGGGTCCTCGGGGACTTCCTCGGGGTCGACCTCCGCGATCAGCAGGGTGTTGCGCAGCGCCTCGGCGGCCGTACGGTCCGCGACACCCTCGAAGCGCAGCAGCAGCCGGCCGCTGTGCACCCGGCCGGTCGTGATGGTCAGCGGTCCGACGGAGGACGGTTCGGTGGCGAGGACGGCGCCCGGGGCGAGCCGCAGTTCGGGCTCATCGGTCCGCACCTCTACCGTGACCTCGCCCTTGATGCCGTGGGCGCGGCCGATCCGTGCCACTACCAACTGCACGCTGTTCTCTCCCTTGCCAGTGCCTACGGCACTGTTCCGTGTCCGTAGACGACTACGGGCCGGGGCGGGCCGGCAGCCCTCCCCGGCCCGAGCCGGTGTTCAACTTGTCAGCGGACCTGGTCCACGTCGACGAGGTCGACGCGGATGCCCCGTCCGCCGATGGCGCCCACGACGGTCCGCAGCGCGCGGGCGGTACGGCCGTTGCGGCCGATCACCTTGCCGAGGTCGTCGGGGTGGACCCGGACCTCGAGCACGCGCCCGCGGCGCAGGGTGCGCGAGGCTACCTGCACGTCATCGGGGTTGTCGACGATGCCCTTGACGAGGTGCTCGAGGGCCTCCTCGAGCATGCTCAGGCCTCGGTCGACTCGGAGGTGGACTCGGCCGCAGCCTCGTCCGCCTTCTTGTCAGCCTTCTTCGCCTTCGGGGTGATGGCCTCACCCTTCGGCTCGTCGCCGGAAGCCTTGGCGGCGGCCTCGAAGAGGGCGCGCTTGTCGGCCTTCGGCTCGGCGACCTTCATCGGCGCCGGGGCGGGCAGGCCCTTGAACTTCTGCCAGTCGCCGGTGACCTTGAGGATGGCCATGACGGGCTCGGTCGGCTGCGCGCCGACACCCAGCCAGTACTGGACACGCTCGGAGTCGACCTCGATGCGCGAGGGGTTCTGCACCGGGTGGTACAGGCCGATCTCCTCGATGGCCCGGCCGTCACGGCGGGTACGGGAGTCGGCGATGACGATGCGGTAGTGAGGCGCGCGGATCTTGCCCAGACGCTTCAGCTTGATCTTGACTGCCACGGGAGTGGTGTCTCCTGGTCTTGACGTGGTAGGGCACAACGAGATGCCACGTGGGGTTGCGGTACTCGGATGCCCGATGGACGCGCCAGCCGGAGGAGAGAGGGGTCCTGTGCGACTGTCGAGTACAGCCAGCCATTGTGCCACACGCACTCGGGTCAGCCGACCGCGGCGACCTCGGGGATACGGAAGGGCTTTCCGCAGCCGCCGCAGACGATCGGCGCCTGAGCGAGCACGGACGGGACGACCCGGACATTACGCCCGCAGTCGCAGACGGCCTTGACCCGGACGCCGCCCCCGGAGGAGCCGTGCCGGGCGGCGGGGCCCCGGAAGCTGCGGGCGGTGTCGGTGGCGGTGGCGGCGCTGTGCGCCTTGAGCGCTCTGGCGAGCCGTTCGATGGTGGGGCGGTAGCGCCTTCGGGCTTCGGGGTTGAGCGTGACCAGCGAGAAGCCGCTGCTGGGATGCGGCTCGTCGACATGGTCCAGGCCCAGTTCCTCGGCGATCGCCAGGAACCGGCGGTTGTGGTAGCGGCCTGCGCGGGAGGTGTCACGGACGCCGCGGGCGGCGGCGATGCCGTGGACTGCCTCATGGAGCAGCCGTTCGAAGGAGAGTTCGGCGCCGCAGGCGGACGAGGACTCTCCGATCAGGGACTCGGGCGCGGCCAGATCCGGCAGCTCGGGGTGGTGCCGTTGAATATCGGCCCAGGCGAGTGCCAGCTCGGCGGCGAGGACAGGCGGTGTCGTGCTCACGTCGTGACAACGAGCCGGGGCCGCCGAGTGTTCCGATTCCGGGGCATCTCAAATAATTTGCACGTACCAGTCAGTTTCCGGTCATGAGTCGTGCCGAGGGCGGGTGCGCCGATCTACGCAGAAGGCGCCCAGCAGCTCGCAAGCCGGTACGTATCACCGCGTACGCCGCATGGCGTAGCCGGTCGTATGCGGCGTACGGATCACCGCGGCGATGGTACGGGGACTACCTGTGCCCGCCGACACCGGCCCGTATTCCCTCCCGGAGCGGGCGGACAGGGGTGAGCGGACGGCGCCCCGGGGGCTCGGCGGCGGCTCTTTGCCGTGGCGGAACGGGGCCGGGCGGGGCACGCTGGAACGGCGCTCCAGGGAGCGGGCCCGGCGCATAAAGGGGCGCGCGGGAGACAACCCCGGCGCATCCCCTGGACGCCCGGACGAATGCGCAGTTGTCTGGATCGCGGGGGCGCACCACGCGCGAACACGGGGGCGATCGGTACGGAACAGCTTCGGGTTCTCGGCGAATAGGGGCGCTATCGATGTCACCCACGCTCGTGCGGCAGCAGCTTGCGCACTCCGGATCCATACGCTGCGACGACCCGCCCGCTCCGGACCGGTCACGGCGCACCCGTGACTGGGCCGAGATCCAGGAGCGGATGCTGGTACCGCTGTACGAAGCCGCGTACGACCGCCTGGGCGTCGGTCCCGGCACGCGCCTGCTGGGGCTCGGCTGTGGTTCCGGGCTGGCGCTGCTGCTGGCGGCGGCGCGCGGCGCGCAGGTCAGCGGGGTGGATGCGGACGAGTCCCGGCTGGAGCTGGCGCGTGAGCGGCTCACGCCGGAGGGCGGGCCGGAGCACACCCGGCTGGTCAGTGGGGGCCTGGAGGCCGCGGCGCCCGGGGAGGCCGCCTTCAACGTGGTCACCGCGTTCCACCCGGTGGGCTGTGTGAGCACGGTCGAGGGGCTGACGGCCTCGCTCACCACGGCGGCCGGGCTGGCGGAGCGCGGCAGCGCGGTGGTGCTGGGCGGCTGGGGCCCGGTGGAGCGCTGCGCCACGGCCGGGGTGCTGGGGGTCGCGCGGAGGCTGGCCGACCCGCGGGGCGACGGCGCCGCCGGCTCCGCCGGGGGGTGGCCCAGCGGCCGGGACGATCTGGAGGAGCTGGCGGACCGGGCGGGGCTGCGGCCCGATGGTTCGGGCCGGGTGGCCTGCCCGTTCGGGTACGCGGATCCGGCGAGCGCGGTGCGCGGGCTGCTGTCGACGGGGCTGTTCGAGGCGGCGCTGGAGGCGACGGAGGAGCGTCAGGTCGAAAAGGAGCTCGCGGAGGCGCTGCATCCGTACCAGCGGGCGGACGGGACGGTGTGGATGCCGAACGTGTTCCGCTATCTGATCGCGCGGACGCGGTAGCGCTGCCGGCGGGCTGGTCGACTGCCGGCGGGCGGGTTCCGGCGCTGGTCCGCGGAGGCCCCCCGCCCCCGCACCGCGCGAGCCCCCGGCCGCACACTGCCGGCCGGGGGCTCGCGCACGCGGAGCTGGGCGGATCAGCCCATGAACTTCTTGAATTCCTCGGGGAGTTCGAAGTTCTGCGGGTCCTGGCCGCCCTGCGGCAGGCCCAGCGGGTTGCCGGACTGGGCGGCCTCGCGGCGCGCGGCCGCGGCCTGCTCCTCGGCCTTGCGCTTCATCGGGTTGCCGCTCTTGCGCTTGCCCTTGGCCTGCTTGACCTGCTTCTTCTTGCGGGCGCCGCCCCCCATGCCAGGCATGCCCGGCATGCCGGGCATCCCGGGCATGCCGCCGCCCTGGGCCATCTTCGACATCATCTTGCGGGCCTCGAAGAACCGCTCGACCAGGCTCTTGACCTGGCTGACGTCGACACCCGAACCCTTGGCGATACGCGCCCGGCGGGAGCCGTTGATGATCGTCGGCTCGTGGCGCTCGGCCGGCGTCATCGACTTGATGATGGCGGCGGTGCGGTCGACCTCGCGCTCGTCGAGGTTGTCGATCTGGTCCTTCATCTGCCCCATGCCGGGCAGCATGCCGAGCAGCTTGGAGATGGAGCCCATCTTGCGGACCTGCTCCATCTGGGCCAGGAAGTCGTCGAGGGTGAACTCCTTGGGGCCCTTCGCCAGCTTGGCCGCCATCTTCTCGGCCTCGGCCTGGCTGAAGGTCTGCTCGGCCTTCTCGATCAGGCTGAGCATGTCGCCCATGCCGAGGATGCGGGACGCCATGCGGTCCGGGTGGAACGCGTCGAAGTCGTCCAGCTTCTCGCCGTTGGAGGCGAACATGATCTGCTTGCCGGTGACGTGGGCGATGGACAGCGCCGCACCACCACGGGCGTCACCGTCGAGCTTGGAGAGCACCACACCGTCGAAGCCGACGCCGTCGCGGAAGGCCTCGGCGGTGTTGACCGCGTCCTGACCGATCATCGCGTCGACGATGAAGAGGATCTCGTCGGGGCTGACAGCGTCGCGGATGTCCGCGGCCTGCTGCATCAGCTCCTGGTCGATGCCCAGGCGGCCGGCGGTGTCGACGATGACGACGTCGTGCTGCTTGCCGCGGGCGTACTCCACGGAGTCCTTGGCGACCTGCACCGGGTCACCGACGCCGTTGCCCGGCTCGGGCGCGAAGATCGCCACGCCGGCGCGGTCGGCGACGACGGAGAGCTGGTTGACGGCGTTGGGGCGCTGGAGGTCACAGGCGACCAGCAGCGGGGCGTGGCCCTGCCCCTTGAGCCAGCGGCCGAGCTTTCCGGCGAGCGTGGTCTTACCGGCACCCTGCAGACCCGCCAGCATGATCACGGTCGGCGGGTTCTTGGCGAACCGCAGCCGCCGGGTCTCTCCGCCGAGGATGCCGATGAGCTCCTCGTTGACGATCTTGATGACCTGCTGGGCGGGGTTCAGCGCCTGGGAGACCTCGGAGCCGGTGGCCCGCTCCTTGACCTGCTTGATGAAGGCCCGGACGACGGGGAGAGCGACATCCGCTTCGAGCAGCGCGATACGGATCTCGCGCGCCGTGGCGTCGATGTCCGCCTCGCTCAGGCGGCCCTTGCCCCGGAGGTTTTTGAAAGTACTCGCCAAGCGGTCGGAAAGCGTATCGAACACGGCGTTCGTCGATCCTCGGGGTCGGGGGCGGGGTGCAGTCGGGTTCCAGGGTATCGGGCTGCGCAAGGGAAGCGTTCCTGCCCTGTTTCCCGGTCCCTGCCGCGCCACGCCCCGTACGGCTACCCGAGGGCGCTCTCCACGGCCGCCGCCAGCTCATGGGCCGCCGTATCGGCGAGCGGCGCCCCGTCCGGATCGGTGACGTAGAACGCGTCCACCGCGTTCGCCCCCAGGGTGCTGATGTGGGCACTGCGGACCGCGACACCGGCCGTCTCCAGGGCACGGCCGATGCGGTGCAGCAGACCGTGGGCGTCCTGGGCGCGGACCTCGATGACGGTCGCCGTACGGGAACTGCCGGTGAGGGCGCTGACCCGGGGCGGCGGGGCGACCGCGGCACGGGCGCGGCGGGCATAGGCGCGTTCGCGCTCGGCGAGGCGCGCGGGGATGTCGAGGGAGCCGTCCAGGGCGCGGACCAGGTCGACGCGCAGCCGGTCGGCGTCCGGCAGCGAGCCGTACTCGGCGGCCACCCGCCAGCTGAGCAGCAGGACCGGGCTCTCGCCCCCTTGGTCGAGGACGAGCAGGTCGGCGGCGCGGACGGTGAGCCGGTGCAGGGCCAGCACGCCGGCCGCCGCGGGCAGCACACCCGACTGCTCCGGGACGGCGATGAGCAGTTCCACGCCGACCGGCTGCCGGGCGCTCTCCTCGGTTCCGGAGCCGTCCTCGGACTCGGGCTCGGTGGGCGTTTCGGCACGGGTGTGCAGCGCCAGGACCGGGCCCGTCGTCCGCCGGGCCTCGGCGGCCAGCCGCTGCTGCTCCGCGGTCGGCTCGTCCGCCGGGCGCACCTCCTCCTCGGGCTCCCCGGCGAGCCGCGCGGCGACCCGTTTGACCAGGTCGGCGACGAGTCCGCCGCGCCAGGCGCTCCAGGCGGCGGGCCCGGTGGCCAGGGCGTCGGCCTCGGTGAGCGCGTGCAGCAGCTCCAGGGTGCCGACGCCGCCGACCGCGTCGGCGACCGCGCCGACGGTCGCCGGGTCGTCCAGGTCGCGCCGGGTGGCGGTCTCGATGAGCAGCAGGTGGTGGCGTACGAGGGTGGCGATCACTGCGGTGTCGCGGGCGCCGAAGCCGAGCCGGGCCGCCACGTCGCGGGCGATGGTCTCGCCGGCCACCGAGTGGTCGCCGGGCCAGCCCTTGCCGATGTCGTGCAGCAGGGCGGCGACCAGCAGCAGGTCGGGGCGGTGTACCCGGCGGGTCAGCGCGGACGCCCGGACGGCGGTCTCGATCAGATGGCGGTCCACGGTCCAGGTGTGGACGGGGTTGCGCTGGGGGCGGCAGCGCACGCGCTCCCAGTCGGGCAGCAGCCGGGTGATGAGGCCCTCGGCCTCCAGGGCCTCCCATACGGGCACGGTGTAGGTGCCGGCACCCAGGAGGGTGACCAGCTCTTCGCGGGCCTCGGCGGGCCACGGCACGGGCAGCGGACGGGTGGCGGCCGCCTCGGCGCAGCGGCGGATCGAGTGGGTGGCCAGCGGCACTCCGGCCTGGGCGGCGGCGGCCGCGGCACGCAGCACCAGCACCGGGTCGCGCTCCGGCCGTGCGGTGCGGGCCAGCACCGCCTCCCCGTCGAGTTCGACGACGCCCTCGGCGAGCGGCGTGCGCTCCGCCTTGCCCGCGTCGCGGCCGGGCAGCAGGCCGCGCAGTACGGGCTTGACGGAGCGGGCGCGCAGCACCCGGCGGACCTCGCGCCAGGTGACATCGGCCGCGTAGGAGATGGTGCGGGCCGATTCGTAGGTCTGCCGCAGCAGGGCGTCCGCGTCCAGCATGCCCAGGGCCTCGGCGACCTGGGGGTGCTCCTGGAGGGAGAGCCGGTCGGTGGCGCGGCCGGTGGTCAGATGGAGTGCGTCACGGGTGTCGAGCAGCCGGGTGCGGGCGGCTTCCAGGCCGCCGCGCGGGGCGTCGGCGAGCCAGGAGGCGGCGACCGCCCGGAGCGCGGTGGCGTCCCGCAGCCCGCCCTTGGCCTCCTTGAGGTCGGGTTCGAGGAGGAATTGCAGTTCCCCTTGCCGCTCGGCGCGCTCCTGGCAGAGGTCGTGGAGTTCGGGGAGTCGCTTGGGGGCGCTCTCGCGCCAGTCGGCGTACGCGGTGCTGCGCAGCGCGGCGGTCAGTTCCGGATCGCCGGCGAGGTGGCGGGCGTCGAGCAGGCCCAGCTGCACCTTCAGGTCGTCGCGGGCCGCTTTGCGGGCCTCGGCGGGGGTGCGTACGGAGTGGTCGAGGTCGAGGCCGAGGTCCCAGACGGGGTACCAGAGGTGGTCGGCGAGCGCGGCCAGGGCGCCGGCGTCGGCGCGGCCGTCGTGCAGCAGGAGCAGATCGAGGTCGCTGCGCGGGGAGAGTTCGCCGCGGCCGTAGCCGCCGACGGCGACCAGGGCGGTGCCGGACAGGCCGGCGGCGGTCGCGTGCCGATTCAGCATGCCGGCCAGCCAGTCGTCGGTCAGCCGGGCGAGGGCGGCGCGGCGGTCGGGTCCGGCGACCGTGTCGTCCTGGAGGAGCCGCAGCCGGGCCGCGGGGTAGCCGCCTTCCGGGGCGGGCGCGGGCGTGCTGCCCGGGCCCGCCGTTCCGGCCGGTCCCGCCGTTTCCTCGACGCTCTCCGTCAACGCGCGCTCCTCGCTCGTGTCGTTCCCGTCGTTCCCGTCGTCCCCGCTGCCCCCGTGTGGCCGTTCCCGCACCGGCCGGCCGTCCCCCGCACGCTCACTCAGTCTGTGCCGCCGCGGTGCGTGCGGCCACCGCGGCCCGGACGTGCGGACCGCGGCCCCGGCCCTCTGGAAGGCATCCGCCGCCTTCCAGAGGACCGGTCCGCCGCGCCGTCACAGCGCGTCCGGCCCCCGCTCGCCGGTCCGCACCCGTACCGCGTCGTCGACGGGGACGCTCCACACCTTCCCGTCACCGATCTTGCCGGTGCGGGCCGCCTTGACGATGACGTCGACCAGCTCCTGGGCGTCGGCCTCCTCGACCAGCACCTCGATGCGGATCTTCGGGACCAGGTCGACGGTGTACTCGGCGCCGCGGTACACCTCGGTGTGCCCGCGCTGCCTGCCGTAGCCGCTGGCCTCGGTGATCGTCAGTCCGTGCACGCCGAATGCCTGGAGGGCGTCCTTCACCTCGTCCAGCCGGTGCGGCTTGATTACTGCCGTGATGAGCTTCACGCGTTCACCTTCTTCGTCAGGGTCTCGCCGAGTCGGCCGACCGTGCCACCGCCCGCGCCGGTGAAGTCGTACGCGGTCTCCGCGTGCGAGGCCTGGTCGATGCCGGCGACCTCCTCGTCCTCCGCGACCCGGAAGCCCATCACCAGGTCGATGACCTTGGCAAGGACGTACGAGACGACCAGCGAGTAGAGCAGCACACAGACCACACCGACGGTCTGCTTGCCGAGCTGTTCGAAGCCGCCGCCGTAGAACAGGCCCTTGGCCTTGCTCTGTACCCCGCCGGTGGCGAAGAAGCCGATCAGCAGCGAGCCGACGACACCGCCGACGAGGTGGACACCGATGACGTCCAGCGAGTCGTCGTAGCCGAGCTTGTACTTCAGATTGACCGCCATGGCACACAGCACACCGGCGATCACACCGACCGCGATGGCGCCCAGCGGGCTGACCGCGCCGCAGGCCGGGGTGATCGCGACGAGTCCGGCGACCGCGCCGGAGGCCGCGCCGAGCGTGGTGAACGAGCCGTGCCGAAGCTTTTCGTAGGCCAGCCAGCCGAGCATCGCGGCGGCGGTGGCGACCTGGGTGTTGACGAAGGCGACCGCGCCGACGCCGTCGTCGTTGCCGAGCCAGGAGCCGGCGTTGAAGCCGAACCAGCCGAACCACAGCAGTCCGGCGCCGAGCATGACCAGCGGCAGGCTGTGCGGCCGCATCGGGTCCTTCTTGAAGCCGACGCGCCTGCCGACGACGAGGATCGCGCCGAGCGCCGCGGCACCGGCGTTGATGTGGACGGCCGTACCGCCGGCGAAGTCGATGACGCCCAGCTTGAAGAGCCAGCCGCCGTCGGCCCACACCCAGTGGGCGACGGGGAAGTAGACGACGGTGACCCACAGGGCGATGAACAGCGCCCAGGCGGTGAACTTCACCCGGTCGGCGAGCGCACCGCTGATCAGCGCGGGCGTGATGACCGCGAACATCAGCTGGAACACGGCGAAGACATAGATCGGGATGGTGCTGACGCCCCACAGCTGGGTCAGGCCGATCCCGCTGAGCCCGGCGAAGTTGCCGTCCCAGCCGATGAAGCCCCCGCTGTCGGTGCCGAAGGCCAGTCCGAAGCCGTACAGGACCCACAGGATCGTGACGATGCCCAGGCTGATGAAGCTCATCATCAGCATGTTGAGCACGCTCTTGACCCGGACCATGCCCCCGTAGAAGAAGGCGAGACCGGGGGTCATGATCATCACCAGTGCGGAGCAGATCAGCATGAATCCGGTGTTGGCCGGGCTGAGTGTCACCTTGTCTGCTGCAAGCGTCAGGATGCCTGGGGGCATCGGCGTCTCCTCGTCGTCGATGCGGCCCGTGCGGGCGTGTTTCTGATGGGCCGACTTCGCGATGAGGTTGTCGCAGCACGGTTTCGGCCAAACCTTGCGGGTGTTTCACCGCCGTGACGAAGAGCGCTTTCGTGTTACGCCCCCGTGAACTGCGGGATGGGCCCCACTTTCACCCGTTCACTCCACAGCAACCCACAATTGAGCAACCCCCACGGCGAGCAACCACCTCCGCGAAAGCGGCGCCGGCTTAGGCGCAAAGGCGAGCCCGGCCGCGGCTGCCGCCCGCGTGACCTGGCATGGGGGAGCCGAGTCGGGCTGTACGGGGCGGCGGCCGCGGCCGGTGTTCCTGGGGAGGCGCGCCGTCAGACGGCCTCCGCGGTTTCCGGCAACTGGCGGGCGAGCTCGTCGCTGAGCCGGATCACCTCGGCGACCTCGCCGAATTCCCGCGCCGCGGTGTCCACGGTCTTGCGCAGCCGGGTGTTCACCCGCTCCGAGCGGACCTGCCGGGCGAACGGGATCGCCTGCTGCGCCATCGCCGCACAGGCCTCCGGCTCCTTCTGCAGCAGATGCACGGTGGCCATCCCGATGAGGTTGAGCGCATACGAGCGCTGGTGCTCGGGATCCTTGCCGAACAGCTCCACCGCGCGCGCCATCACGGGCTCGGCGAGCGAGGCGTACGTGGGGCTGCGGCCGGCGACATAGGCGAGGTCACGGTAGGAGTGGGCGTTCTCCGCGTTCAGCTCGGCCTCGGAGAAGAAGCGGATCCAGTCCGGCTCGGGCTCGCCGGGCAGGACGTCCGAAAAGGTGTCCTCGGCCATCCGGACGGCCCGCTTGACCTTGCTGGGCTGCCCCATTCCGGCGTAGGCGCGGGCCTCCATCGCATACAACATCGCCTGGGCGCGCGGGGTGGCCGTCTCCCGGCTGCCGTACTGGGCGAGGTGGATCAGCTCCAGCGCGTCGTCGGGCCGGCCGAGGTGGATCATCTGCCGGCTCATGCTGGAGAGGATGTACGAGCCCAGGGGCCGGTCGCCGGCTTCCTTGGAGGCGTGCAGCGCCAGCACGAAGTACTTCTGCGCGGTGGGCTGCAGGCCGATGTCGTAACTCATCCAGCCGGCCAACTCGGCGAGCTCGGCGGCGACCTTGAACAGCCGCTTGGCCACCGGCTCCGGCTGCGGCTCCTGGAGGAGGTCGGTGACCTCGTGCAGCTGACCGACCACGGCCTTGCGCCGCAGCCCGCCGCCGCACTGCGCGTCCCACTGGCGGAACATCACGGTGGTCGACTCCAGCAGGTCCAGCTCCGGCTGGGACAGGCGCGCGGGCCTGCGGTGCCGGTCGGGCTCCTCCGCACCGCCCTGGCTCGCGGGCACCGGGACCAGCCAGCGCTGCATCGGCTCGATGAGGCTGGGTCCGGCGGCGAGGGCGAGCGAGGTGCCGAGGAAGCCGCGGCGCGCCAGCATCAGGTCGCTGCGCGAGAACTCGCTGATGAGGCCGACCGTTTGGGCGCCCGCCCAGGGCAGGTCCACCCCGGAGACGGACGGGGACTGGTGCGCGGAGCGCAGCCCGAGCTCCTCGATGCCGACCACGCAGCCGAAGCGTTCGGAGAACAGCTCGGACAGGATCCGCGGAATGGGCTCACGTGGCTGCTCGCCGTCGAGCCAGCGGCGCACCCGTGAGGTGTCGGTGCTGATGTGGTGGGCGCCCATCTGGCGCGCCCGGCGGTTGACCTGGCGGGCCAGCTCGCCCTTGGACCAGCCGCTGCGCATGAACCACGAACCCAGCTGTGCGTTGGGTTGTTTGACGGCGTCGGTGCCGCCCGTGCCGCCGTTGCCGCCCACTGGAGCCCCCATCCCGAATAGCTGACTTGGTGCGCTTACCCGATGTCCGCGGCGAACCACCCGCAGACTGCCGCCCGTTGCGGCGCGTGCCGGGGGTACCTCTACCCGATCACGGTTTCCGGGCACACCTTTTGGCCTGGGCTCGACCCGTGCGTTGCCATCGGCATACCCGTGCGAGGAGTGCCTCGCGGGGCTCGTGCACCGAAAGTAATCCTACGATCACTCCCGCCGCGAGGGCGATCGAGGAAACGCCACCATTCGCCACCCCTTCGAATGAACTCCCCGCCCGGCTCTCGCGATTGACTTGACACAGGTCGAACGCGGCCGGGCGGAACGGAGCACGCAAGGGCTCACACCACGCTCCGCACCACCCGGCGCGCCATGTCACACCACCCGGTACCGCGGACAGTCAACGGAGCGTGAACGGCGCCACGACGTCAACCCACCGACTCGTAACCACTGGCACGCACCACCCGTTGGAGGGGGCATGGGCTTCACGATCGGCGGCATCCGAGAGATTCGTTCCGGCTCCCGGCGCCGCGCCCGCTCGACCGAAATCTCGGCGGTGGCGGAGTACACCGGGCTGTGGGGCTGGGACGTCGCCCCCGGCGCCCGGGCGGTGCGCGCGGGCAGCGGCCGTACGGACTGCTCGTGCGGCGCCGCCGACTGCCCCTCCCCCGGTGCCCATCCGCTGGCCTTCGGTGAGGAGCTGACGGCCGGCGCCACCTGGGAGAAGGCCGGCGCGGCCTGGGCGGAGACGCCGGGCGCCGCGATCCTGCTGCCGGTGGGCCGCTCGTTCGACGTCCTCGACGTGCCGGAGGCCGCGGGCCGTAACGCCCTGGCGCGGCTGGAGCGGATGGGCCTGCCGCTGGGCCCGGTCGCGCTGACCCCGACCGGCCGGGCGCAGTTCTTCGTCGCCCCCGGTGCGGCCGGGCAACTCCCCGATCTGCTCTACCGGATGGGCTGGGACGACGCCGCGCTCGACCTGCGCCCCCTGGGCCCGGGCGACCACCTCACCGCACCGCCCTCCGACCTCGGCGGCCACGGCCCGATGCGCTGGCTGCGCCCGCCGACCCTGGACACCGCGGACCGGCCGCCGCAGGCGCGGCTGATGGTGGGCATCCTGGCGTACGTCTGCCATCGGTCGGCGGCCTGAGCAGCGGCCGGAACATTCTGCGGGCGGGATCCGCCCGCTCCTACGGCCCCTCCCGCCCCGCTCCCGCCCCGCGCGCCCGGCCGGACGCCCGTCGACGGCGGCCGTGCGCGGGCCGGCCCCCTGCCCCGGGGGACTCCCGGCGGAACGGCTCCGGCCCCCGGCGCCCGCCGTGTGCGGGTACCGGGGGCCGGGGGCTGCCGGGGCGTGGCCTCCTTGCGGCGGCGTCAGTCGATCAGGGCGTCCACGAAGGCCTCGGGTTCGAACGGCGCCAGGTCGTCCGCCCCCTCACCCAGGCCGATCAGCTTCACCGGCACGCCCAGTTCGCGCTGGACGGCGACGATGATGCCGCCCTTGGCGGTGCCGTCGAGCTTGGTGAGCACCACGCCGGTGATGTCCACGACCTCGGCGAACACCCGGGCCTGGACGAGGCCGTTCTGGCCGGTGGTGGCGTCCAGGACGAGCAGCACCTCGCCGACCGGGCCGTGCTTCTCGACGACCCGCTTGACCTTGCCGAGCTCGTCCATCAGGCCGGTCTTGGTGTGCAGCCGGCCCGCGGTGTCGATGAGGACGACGTCGGCGGACTCGGCGATGCCTTCCTTCACCGCGTCGAAGGCGATGGAGGCGGGGTCGCCGCCCTCGGGTCCGCGGACCGTACGGGCACCGACCCGCTCGCCCCACGTCTGCAGCTGGTCGGCGGCGGCGGCGCGGAAGGTGTCGGCGGCACCGAGGACCACGGACTTGCCGTCGGCGACCAGGACACGGGCGAGCTTGCCGGTGGTGGTGGTCTTGCCGGTGCCGTTGACGCCGACGACCATGACGACGCCGGGGATCTCGTCACCGCCGTTGCCGATGCCGTTGGCGGTGTGCACGGAGCGGTCGGCGTCCGTGCCGATGAGGGTGAGGAGCTCCTCGCGCAGCAGGGCCCGCAGGTCCTCGGGGGTGCGGGTGCCGAGGACCTTGACCCGCTCCCGCAGGCGCTCGACCAGCTCCTGGGTGGGGGCGACGCCGACGTCGGCGGTCAGCAGGGTGTCCTCGATCTCCTCCCAGGTCTCCTCGTCGAGGTGTTCGCGGGAGAGCAGGGCCAGCAGGCCCTTGCCCAGGGTGTTCTGGGAGCGGGAGAGCCGGGCGCGCAGCCGGACCAGCCGGCCCGCGGTGGGCTCGGGGACCTCGACCGCGGGCGCGGCGGGTGCCTCGGGCTCGGCGGCCGGTGCCTCGGCCACGGGGGCCTCGGCGGTGGGCAGCGTGACTTCTTCGATGGTGCGACGCTCTTCGTCGCGGGGGGTCTCGGCCTCCTCGCCGACATGTGGTTCGGCGGGGGGCGCGGTGACGGAGGGCTTGGGGGCAGCCGGCGGGGACGGCGGCAGCCGCTTCTTCTTGCGGCCGCTGACGACGAGCCCGCTGATCGCGCCGAGCACGACCACGGCAATGATGACGGCAAGGATGACGGTTTCCATAACCCCTCCAGTATCAGCCACGCCCCGGCGCCGGGGACCGCACGCGCCGAATCCGCACGGGCCCCGTCCCGGACCTCCTCCGCGGGCGCGGTGTGGCCGGATTCCTCCCCTGGCCGGGCTGTCGGACGCGCGCCGAGAATCCGGATGCGGGGGCTCCGAGGGGAAGGGGCGTGGATCTCCCCGGCGGCCGGTGCTCCGGGGGGACCGTGGCGGCCGGTGGCCCAGGGGCGGACGGGGCGCCCTGCCCACCCCGGCGTTCCGCCTGGTCGGGACGGCTCGGCTGGACCCTTCGACGATGCTGGGCAACACTCGTTGTCGTCGTCGGGTCCAACGGCGCAAAGAGGCGGAAGTTGGATCAAAGTACGATGGTCCACGGCCGCGCAACGCGCGTAGAGTCCTGGCAGCAAAATTCCGGCCAGGCACCACAGCCGCTGCCTGCACCTCCTCTCCCTGGGGGTGCCTCCAGATCCCCGCTCGGAGATACCTGCACCATGGGCACCACGTCTGCTTCCACGCCCGACATCGAAGGCGCCGTCGAGACCCGCGGCATCGAACCCGTCCCCGACAACGAACGGAAGGGCCGTGTCCGCGAGCTCTTCCCCACCTGGGTCGCCGCCAATATCAGTGTGCTGTTGCTCACCATGGGCGCCGCTCTCGTGGTCACCAACGGGCTGAATTTCTGGCAGGTCCTGCTGGTGGCTGCGATCGCCGCCACCGTCGCCTTCGGCATGGTGGGCGTGCTGTCGGTCTCGGGCAAATGGGGCGGCGCGCCCGGCGCGATGCTCTCCCGTGCCGCTTTCGGCGTGCGCGGCAACTACTTCCCCGGCGCGATCCTCTGGGTCGCCCGCTTCGGCTGGGAGACGATCAACGCGGTCACCGGTGCCTACGCGGTACTGACGGTGCTGCATCTGCTCCTCGGCATCGAGAGCAACAACGTCCTCGTCGTCGTCACCCTGCTCGCCTTCGTGGCCGTGACCTATCTGGTGAGCGGGATGGGCCGCAAGGCGCTGAACGTCTGCAACAAGTACTCGACCTATCTGTTCGGCCTGTTCAGCATCATGGTGCTGATCTATCTGGTCGCCACGATGGACTGGGACGCCGTCTTCGCCAAGAAGGCCGGCACGACCGCGATGGTGATCGCGGGCGTCGGCACCATCGCGGCCGGCGGGATCAGCTGGGTGCCGACCGGTCCCGACTTCGCGCGCTACCTCCCGCACTCCGCGTCCGGCAAGAAGATCGTCACAGCCACGGTCTCCGGAGCCGCGCTGGTGCTGCTGCCGATGGTGCTGATGGGCGGCGTGATGGCCGTCTCCAACCCGAAGCTGGCCGGCCAGAACACCGACCCGATGTCGTTCCTCGGCAACATCCTGCCGTCCTGGCTCGCGGTGCCGTACCTGATCACCGCGCTGGTCGGCATGGTGCTGATCAACAGCCTGTCGATGTACTCCGCGGGCTTCACCGCCCAGACCATGGGCGTCAAGCTGCCGCGTGCCCTCGCGGTCAGCATCAATGCCGTCATCAGCCTGGTCGGCGGCCTGTTCATGATGCTGGTGGCCAAGGACTTCATCGGCCAGTTCATCGCCTTCCTGACGTTGCTGGCGGTCTCCTTCTCCGCCTGGATCGGCGTCTACGGCGTCGACATGGCCCGGCGGCGCAAGCTGGCGGTGCGCTACGACGCCGACAGCCTGATGAACACCGGCCGCACCAGCCGCTACTGGTACACCGGCGGCTTCTGCTGGCAGGCCATGACCGCCTGGGCCGTGGCCCTCGTCGCGGGGCTGTGCTTCACCAAGGTCCAGTGGTTCACCGGGCCGTTGGCCACGACCTGGATCGGCGAGAACGGCCTGGGCTGGGCGGCCACGATCGCGCTCGCCGCGGTGGTCTTCGCCGTGCTGCCGGCGCCCCGGGAGACCGTCCCGGCGGCCGCGGGCGAGCCGTCGGCGGCGGACCGCCGGCCGGTCGAGGTGGGCTGAGGCCGTCCGATCCCGTCCGGCCGGACCCCCCGTCTAGCCACCTGACGCCCCGTCAGCTAACGTCCCCTTCGCCCATCACCGGCGAAGGGGACGTCTGTTATGTCCGCCCTGCCCGTCACGGTCCTGCGCTGCAACCTCGTCGACCCCGCGCCCACGCCCGCCACGCTGTCCGCCCGCTACCGGGCGGCCGTCGAGATGGCCGCGTTCGCCGACGACCGCGGCTTCACCATGGTCCAGACCGAGGAGCACCACGCCACCGCCAACGGCTGGATCCCCTCCCCGCTCACCTTCGCGGGCGCCGTCTTCGGCGCCACCCGCCGTATCGGCGTCACCGTCTCCGCCCTGATCACCCCGCTGCACGACCCGCTGCGGCTGGCCGAGGACATCGCCTCGCTCGACCTGCTCAGCGGCGGCCGGCTGACCACGGTCGCCGGCCTCGGTTACCGGCCCGAGGAGTACGCGGCACACGGCAAGGACTGGCGGCACCGCGGTGCCCTCCAGGACGAGGTGCTGACGGCCCTGCTGTCCGCCTGGACCGGCGAACCGTTCACCTACCGGGGCCGTACGGTCCGGGTCACCCCGCGCCCGTACACCCGGCCGCACCCGCTGCTGCTGATCGGCGGCAGCTCACGGGCCGCGGCCCGGCGCGCCGCCCGCCTGGGGCTCCCGTTCTTCCCCAGCGCCCGCCTCCCCGACCTGGAGGCCTACTACCACGAGCGGCGGGCGGCCTTCGGCACCGAAGGCCGGGTGTGGCAGCCGCCCGAGCGGACCTCGCTGCTCCATGTCTCCGAGGACCCGGACCGCACCTGGGCCGAGTACGGCGGTCATCTGCTGCACGAGGCCCTGACGTACGCCTCCTGGCAGTCCGCCGGCATGCGCTCCGCGGTGCGTTCGTCCGCCCGGGACGTCACCGCGCTGCGCCAGGAGGGCGTCTACCGCGTCGTCACCCCCGAGGAGTGCCTGCGTCTCGCCCGGCAGACGGGCGGCGAGGGCTCACTGATCCTGCATCCGCTGTGCGGCGGGATGCCGGTCGACGAGGGCTGGCGCTCGCTGCATCTGTTCGCCGAGCGGGTGCTGCCCCGTCTCAAGGCCGGCGGCCAGGACTGACGGCCGGCGCGCCCCCTGCACCGGCACCGGCCGCACACCGGCGGGCCGCCGCGTGCGCCGTACGGGAGGGAGGCCGTACGCCGCGCCCCGGGGGGAGCGGCATGCGCCGACGGACCGTATACCGGAGCGGGCACAAAAGACGGGTACTGCCCGGGGTCCCTGATGACCCGGGGCAGTACCCAGTAGCGAGGAGACAGGCTGGCGGGGGGTTAGCCCATCTCCTCCAACGCCTTGCCCTTGGTCTCCTTGACGTACTTCAGCACGAAGGGGATCGAGAGCAGAGCGAAGATCATGTAGATCACGTAGGTACCCGAGAGGTTCCAGTCCGACAGGCTCGGGAAGCTGGCCGTGATGGCCCAGTTGGCGATCCACTGCGCGGAGGCGGCGACGCCCAGCGCGGCGGCACGGATCTTGTTCGGGAACATCTCGCCGAGGAAGACCCAGACCACCACGCCCCAGGAGAGCGCGAAGAAGAGCACGAAGGCGTGCGCGGCGATCAGGGCCACGGTGCCTTCGGTGGTCGGCAGGGTGCCGGCCGCGGTCTTCGCGGAGAACGCCCAGGCCTCCAGGCCGAGCGCGAGGGCCATACCCGCCGAGCCGATCAGCGCCAGCGGACGGCGGCCGATCCTGTCGACGAAGATCATCGCGATCACGGTGCCGATGATGTTGATGATCGACGTGGTGAAGCTGTAGAAGAACGAGGCGCTCGGGTCGATGCCGACGGACTGCCACAGCGCCGAGGAGTAGTAGAACGCGACGTTGATGCCGACCAGCTGCTGGAAGACCGACAGACCGATGCCGACCCAGACGATCGGCAGGAAGCCCATCTTGCTGCCGAGCAGGTCCTTGAACGACGACTTGTGCTCGCGGCGCATCGCGTCCTGGATCTCGACGACCCGGGTGTCGAGGTTCACCGACTTGCCCTCGACCTCGGCGAGCACCTCCTTGGCGCGGGAGACCTTGCCGACGGAGATCAGGTAACGCGGCGACTCGGGGATCACGAAGGAGAGCAGACCGTAGAGCACGGCCGGGACGACCATCACGCCGAGCATCCACTGCCAGGCCTCCAGGCCGGCGATCTTGCCGCGCTGCTGGCCGTCGGCGAGGTTGAGGATGCCCCAGTTGACGAGCTGGGAGACGGCGATGCCGACGACGATCGCGGCCTGCTGGAACGAGCCGAGTCGGCCGCGGTAGGCGGACGGCGAGACCTCGGCGATGTAGGCCGGGCCGATGACCGAGGCCATACCGATCGCGAAGCCGCCGATGATCCGCCAGAAGGCGAGGTCCCACAGGGCGAACGGCAGGGCGGACCCGACGGCGCTCACCGTGAACAGCACGGCGGCGATCTGCATCACCCGGATGCGGCCGATGCGGTCCGCGACCCGGCCGGCGGTGGCGGCACCGACGGCGCAGCCGATCAGCGCAACGGCGATGACCTGGGCGAGGACGGCGGACCCTACGTCGTAGCGGCTGCGGATCGCCTCGACGGCACCGTTGATGACGGAGCTGTCATAGCCGAAGAGGAAGCCGCCCATCGCGGCAGCCGCGGTTATGAAGATGACATGGCCGAGATGCTCGGGGTGGGCCTTACGGCCTTCCGGGACCGTCGGCTGCGCGGTGCTGGTCAACGTGAACTCCAGTGGCCCGGCTGCGCTGCCGGGCGTCGGGGGCTGGCCCTTCAGTGATCGTTGGGGGAACCCACCACTTGAAGGTAAAAGCAACGTTGCAGAGACTATGCCTTCAAGTTTCGAAGTCAATAGGCCGTGATGAATTTGTTTCGCCGCCACCCAGGTGGTCATTCATTCAAGTTATGTACTGATGGGTCGTCGGACACTCCGCGCGATCACCGCAGGCGCTGGCTGATGACCTTGGAGACTCCATCGCCCTGCATGGACACCCCGTAGAGGGCGTCCGCGACCTCCATCGTGCGTTTCTGATGCGTGATCACAATCAGCTGCGAGCTCTCCTGGAGCTCCTCCATGATCCGGATCAGCCGCTGCAGATTGGTGTCGTCGAGCGCGGCCTCCACCTCGTCCATCACGTAGAACGGGCTGGGCCGCGCCTTGAAGATCGAAACCAGCAGCGCGACCGCGGTGAGTGACCGCTCCCCGCCCGAGAGCAACGAGAGCCGCTTGACCTTCTTGCCCGGCGGACGCGCCTCCACGTCCACCCCCGTCGCGAGCATGTCGCCCGGGTCGGTCAGCACCAGCCGCCCCTCGCCGCCCGGGAAGAGCCGTGCGAAGACGCCCTCGAACTCGCGGGCGGTGTCGTGGTACGCCTCGGTGAAGACCTGCTCCACCCGCTCGTCGACCTCCTTGACCACCTGCATCAGGTCGGCCCGGGTCTTCTTCAGGTCCTCGAGCTGCTCGCTCAGGAACTGGTGCCGCTCCTCCAGCGCCGCGAACTCCTCCAGCGCCAGCGGATTCACCTTCCCGAGCTGCTGATACGCCCGCTCGGCCGCCTTGAGCCGCTTCTCCTGCTCGGCCCGGACGTAGGGGACCGGCTGGTTGCGCGGGTGCTCCGGGTCCTCCGGGAGCACCTCGCCGTCGGCCGGCGGCGACGGGGGAACGAGCTGCTCAGGACCGTACTCGGAGATCAGCCCGGCCGGCTCCACCCCCAGCTCCTCCAGTGCCCTGGTCTCCAGCTGCTCGATCCGCAGCCGTTTCTCGGCGCCGAGCACCTCCCCGCGGTGCATCGAGTCGGTCAGCTTGTCCAGCTCCGACTTCAGCTCGCGGCCCTGGTTCCGCGCGGTCACCAGGGCCCCTTCCCGCTCGGCCTTGGCCCGCTCGGCGGCGGCGCGCTCCTCCTCGGCCCGTACGGCCGACACCTCGACATGCGCCAGCAGCTGCCGGGCCCCGGAGGCGACCGCACCGGCCACCTCCGCCTCGTGCCGCAGCCGGGCCCGCCGCCGCTCGGCCCGCGCCCGTGCCTCGCGCTCGGCCCGCGCCCCGCGGTCCAGCGCGTCCGCCCGCCCGGCGAGCGCCTTGACCCGCTCCTCGTGCGTCCGCGCCTGGAGCCGGGCCTCCATCTCGGTCTGCCGCGCGTTGGCGCCGTCCGCGGCCAGCCGGTCGCGTACGGACGTATCGGGCTCCTCCTCCCCCGCTCCCGGGTCCTCCTGGGCCACCGCGAGCCGCTCGGCCAACTCCTCGGCCTCCTCGGTGGCCCGCGCCAGCGCCTCCTCGGCCCGGGCGGCCGCCGCACCTGACCGCTCGGCCTCCCCCGCGGCCGCCCGCGCCTGCCCGCCGAGCCGGCCCAGGTCCCCGGCGATCTTCGACTTCTCCCGGTCCGCCGCCCGCCGCCGCTCGGCCAGCTCCTCGACCAGCGCGGCACACTCCGTACGGCGCTCCGTCGCGGCCCGCTGCGCCTGTGCCAGCTCCTCGCAGCGCCCGGCCAGCTCGTCCAGCTCGGCCGCCGCCTCGTCGACGGAGGCCTGCACCTCCAGCAGACTCGGCGCACCGGCGGAGCCGCCCTGCGCGAAATGCGCCCCGAGCAGATCGCCCTCGCCGGTCACGGCCGTCAGCTCCGGACGCGCGGCCACCAGCTCCTCGGCGTCCTCCAGCGTCCCGACCACCACGACGTCCCGCAGCAGACGGGCCACGGCGGCCGACAACTGCGCGGGTCCGGTCACCAGTTCGTCCGCCGGTACGGGCGCCGAGCGGGGGCCGGGGACCCGGTGCACGGCGTGCCCACGGGACTCCGGCTCCCCGGCCGCACCCTCAGGACCGGCCGGCACGGCCCCGCCCGGAGCCCCGCCGGCTCCCTCAGCCCCCTCGGCCGTCGAGAGCGCGGCGACGTCCACGGCCTCCCGCGCCTCCACGGCCCGCGCCGGCCCGGGCACCCGCCCCGTCCCGCTCCGGCTCCCGCCGCACAGCGGATGCAGGATCAGTGAGC
>NZ_SDIG01000005.1:0-91082 GCF_004122755.1 Streptomyces sp. TM32 | reverse complement strand
ACGGCACGGTCCGTGGTGGTGCTGCGGCCGCACGGCGCGACCGGCCCGGCGGCGCGGGTCGGGCCATGGTGTCGGTCTCCTCCGGGGCGAGGGCGGTGGCCAGCGCCTCAGATTAGGACGCGGGAGACCGGCCGCGGGTGGGATGACGCGGGCCGTCCGGGCGAAGCGGACGGCCCGCGGACCCGTCATGGCCGGACGACGCGGCAGGCCGCGCGGCATACCGCGTCGTCGCGGGCGCGGCCGTCCCGTGCGGCCCGCCGCTCAGTGCAGAATCACCTCATTGACCTCGGGGACCGCCGAGGGGTCCCGCCAGGCCAGCCGTACGGCCTCGATCGCACCGCCGCCTGCCGCAAGCCGCGTATACGCACCGGACAGGGTGCCGAGCGTGCGCCAGACACCACCCGTACGGACCTCGATCCGCGCCGCCGGGCCGGTCGCGCCGTGCGGCCGCAGCACCACCACGGACCGTGCCGTGCGGGGTGCGGAGGGAGTGAACTCCAGCGCCTCGCCCGGCTGGGGTGCCCGCGCCGCGCGGTAGACCGTCGCCGGATCGCCGTCCCCCGCCGACCGCAGCGCGCTGCCGCCGGCCGCGGGCGGGCCCCCGGCCACCGTCGCCGGCTCGGCCCCGGACACCGTGAACTCGCGTACCACCAGCCAGTTGTCCTGGGCCCGGGTGGCCCGCGCCCGGACGTACCGGGCCGTGGCGCCGGCCGGCGGCACGGCGGTCACCTCGGCCTTCCCGTCGAAGGTGGCCAGCTGCCGCCAGGTCGTCCGGTCCGAGGAGTATTCGAGGACGCCGTGCTGCAGATAGTCGTCCGGGCTGTCGCTCTTGCCCATGGACAGGGTGACGGGGCCCAGCGGACGCTCGGCCCGCAGATCCAGTCCGACGACGGAACCGGCCCGGGGCACCGCCCCGCTCCAGAAGTACGTGGCGTCCTCACCGTCGGTCATCCGGGAGGGCGCGTTGTCCTGGTAGACGGAGAGGTCCGTCGATGCCCGGGGGCGGCCGGTGACCCCCAGCGCCCGGTCGTGCGCGGCCACCGCATCCTCGACGAAGGTGTCCAGCACCCCGTCCGCCACCAGCACCGGGACCTTCTTCCCCCGCATGTCCACATAGACGAAGGACCGCGCTGCCCGCACCAACTCCGGTATCTGCTGCCGTAGTTCCCAGGCCTGCGCGCCGTCGCCCGCCGTGGTCGCCTCGATCAGCCGCAGCGCGGTACGTGCCGCGACGCCCCAGGCGTGCGTCGCGTCCAGCCAGGGGGCGCTGTCCTGGACGAAGCCGCGGTCGGGGAGCCGGTCGCGCAGGACGGCCGGGGCGTCCTCCAGGGTCCGCAGCACCGCATCGAGCCGCCCCGCCGGCCCGCCCGCCGTGAACTCGGCGATGGCGGCGGCCAGTTCGGGGGACTGCTGCGGGTTGAGCGCCGAGGAGTAACCCGTATCGGCGAAGGCCCGCAGCGCCCGTGCCGTACGGGCATCGCCGCCCGCCAGCTCCTCGATCGCCGCGCCCCAGGAGGCCCGGGCGTCGTACGCCGTGTCGTTCCAGGCGTAGTCGGCCACCGTGTACAGGGCGAGTTTGGAGGCGGCGGGCTGGATCATCGGGTTCGCGGTGATCCCCGCCAGCTGCTCCGGCAGCCCCTTCTCCCGGCCGTGGAACGGCCCGAGCAGCAGCCGGTTCGTCACATAGTCGTTGACCGGGTAGTTGTCCCAGGTCAGGATCGGGTGCCCGAAGGCCTCCCGGGCCTGCTGCGCCTGACTCACCGTCATCGTCGGTGCGATCACCCCCACACCCGTCCACTCCACCAGCACCTTCGGGTCCAGCTGAGTGGCCAGTGCCTTCTTGTACGGCGACGACTGCACGTCGGAGTACTCGGTCGGCACCATCTGGAGCGGCGCGGCGCCCGGATGCGCGGCGATGAACTCCCGCTGCACACGGTTGAGCAGATACGCCTGCGCGGCCCCCGCCGCCCCGCCGCCGGTCCCGAACCGGTCCTTGTCCGCCGCGCAGTTCCAGTCCGTGTAGCTGATGTCGTCCAGCGGCACCGCAAAGGTCCGTACGCCGATGTCCCACAGTGTCTGGAACTTGGCGGTCAGCGCCCTGAGGTCCGCGTCGGAGCTGTAGCAGACGGACAGCCCAGGGGAGAGCGCGTAGGTGAACTCCACATGCCGCTGCCGCGCCCGGTCCACCAGCTCCTTGAGCTGCGCGAGCCGCTCCGCGGGGTACGGGTCACGCCACTTCTCCCGGAGGTAGGCATCGTCCTTCGGCGAGTACACATAGAGGTTCATCTTGTGCGCGCCGTAGAAGTCGAGCTGGTCGAGCCGGGCTTCGTGGGACCACGGGGTGCCGTAGAAGCCCTCGATGACACCGCGCAGCGGGGTGGCCGGCCAGTCCCGTACGACCGTGCCTGCCACCCGGGCGCCCGGCCGGGCCCGGTGCGGCAGCAGCTGCCGCAGCGTCTGCGCGGCGTAATACGTGCCGGTGGCGTCCTTGCCGGACAAGGCGATCCGCCCCTCGCCGACGGCCAGCGCATAGCCGTCGGCGGGCAGCCCGTCGGGCCCCCGTGCGCCCAGCTCCGCCAGCGCCCGGGCTGCGCCCGCGCCGTCCACGTACACCGTGAGCTGCCCGCCGCCCGGCGCCCGCCCGGCCCGTACGACGTGCTGCGCACCGGCGTCGGCCAGCGCCGCCTCGACGACCGACACCGCGGCGGCATCGGCCTTCGGGCCCGCGACGAGGGTCACGGAGGGGGTCAGGGTGACCTGGTCGGACCGGCGTTGGACGGAGTGGGGCGTGGGGGACAGGGACGGGGCCGCGGCAGCCACGGGCCGGTCCCGGGCGCCGTCCGGTGCCCGGTCGTTGCCGGTGCCCGGCGGCCCCGACATGCCCGTCAGAGGGACCACGGCCAGGGCCATGGCCAGCGCGGTGGCCGCCGCGGTGCGGGTTCGGTGCATCCTTCGGTCCTCCTCGGCACGACGCGGTGCGGGCGGGAGTGCTGCGAGCCGTGTGCGCCAGCAGGCTTCACCCGGCCGCGGTGCCCGGGCCATGGACTTTCGGGCCGAAGGGATGGACGTTGCCGGTCCCGGCGTCACCGCGTCTTGGCGAGGACCACCAGGAGACTCATGAACGCCAGCAGCGCATGCGTCGCGACGACGTAAATGAAGACCCGCACATAGAGCCCACGGGGCGGCTTGTTCTCGACGTACCGCCGTCCGGACGCCGCCTCGGGCAGCTGCTCCGCCGGCGGGGGAGTGGCAGGGGTGGTCTGATCGGGCATGGCGGATACGGTCCTTCCGTCGAGAGCGGCGCCGGGGCTCACTGCCCGCGGTGCCTCGCGTCGTCGCCGAGGCACAGGTCGGCGGCCCCGCTCTGCAGCAGGGTGTGGACGAACAACAGCTCCGTGCCGCCCGGCGAGGCGGCGGCGATACGGTGCGGGGTCAGCGAGTCGAAGTGCGCCGCGTCCCCCGGATCCAGCACGTGCACCGCCGCCCCGAGCGTCAGCCGCAGCCGCCCGTCGAGGACGTACAGCCACTCCTCGCCGGGATGCACCCGCACCAACTCGCCCTGCGCCCGCTGCGGCACGTGCACCCGCAGCGCCTGCATCGCCCGCCCGGGGCCGCCGACGGTCCAGTACGTCCAGCCGCCGGCCCGGGACGGTTCGGCGCGGCCGGCCCGCACGATCGGGTCCCGCTCCGGCGCGGTCTCGCCGAGCAGGTCGGATACCGTGGTGCCGTAGGTGCGCGACAGCGCCAGCAGCATCGGCAGCGACGGCTGCCGCCGGCCGGTCTCCAGCCGCGAGAGATGCGCGGCCGACAGACCCACCAGCCGGGCCGCCGTCTCCAGCGTGAGTCCACTGCGTCGCCGCAGGTCACGCAGGCGCGGTGCGACGGTGGCCAGCTCCTCCGGCGGAGCGCCGGAGGGCTCGTCGGGGAGCTCGGTCATGTCCCCGGTATAACGACCTTTCACCCGCCGGGCAAAAGATTTGCCTCTGAGGCAAAGGCCCCTGCCTTGCGAGCCCGGCTTGATCCAAACGACAGCACTAGGGGGCTGCACCTGCGAACCGTCGGGCGGGCGGCCCCCGGCGCCCGGGCTGCCCGCCCCCGGCCGGTCTCAGTCCCGTCTCACTCCCCGGCGTCCTGCGGGTACCAGCGCAGCTCGATGGTGTTTCCGTCCGGATCCTCGACGTAGATCGACTGTGCCTCGCCCCGCGCGCCGTACCGGCTGCCCGGGCCGTCGACCACGGTGAACTGTCCCGAGTCGATGACCTGTTGCCAGTCCAGCGGTTCGACGACCAGGCAGAGGTGATCGACGTTGGACCCGCCGCGGGCGTCGCCGACGATCAGATCGATGATCGTGCTCGGGCTGACCCGCACCGACGGGAAGGGGGCGTCGCCGGCCCGCCACTCCTCCACCCGGACCGGCTCCAGCCCGAGCGGCCCGCAGTAGAACTCCAGCGCGCGCTCGATGTCCTGCACCTTGAGCACCAGGTGATCGAAGTCCTTGACCCGCATGGATTACCTCCCGTGATGTGGGCCGAACCGGGTGCGGTCCGGCCCGGCCCGTGGCGCCGCGCGCCCGGGGTCGGTCCCGTTCAACCGTGAATTCAACCCCAAGCCGCCGGGATCACGGTCCGTCCGACGGTGGGACGGCCCGTCGCGCCGGAGAGGCCTGCGGTACGGGACGGCTCGTCCTGCCGGAAAGGGGGGCGGACGGCCCGCGGTGTGTACGCATCCCGATCACGAAAGGGACTTTCCACACCCGTTTTTGACGCTCCGTCGAAGAGCAGGCAAATGGGTGAACCGTGTGAACTCCCGGAAAACTTCCGCCGCTTGGGATTGACAGGGCCATGTCTACGCGCGTCATTCTGGGAGGCATGAGAATCCCCCCACGGATCACCAGGATCGGCGCCGCAGGCGCCCTCGCATCGGCCCTTCTCATCGGCGGAACCGCTGTTTCCGCCACCCCCGCCGTCGCCACGACGCACCCGGCCACCTCGTACGCCACGACGGCGCACGCGACGACCGCGCACGTCACGGACATCGGCAAGGTCTGCTACTCCAAGCTGCCCTCACAGGCCCATGACACCCTCGACCTGATCGCGAAGGGCGGGCCCTACCCCTATCCGAAGGACGGCACGGTCTTCGACAACCGGGAGCACGTCCTCCCGGACCAGAGCGCCGACTACTACCACGAGTACACCGTCGTCACGCCGGGCTCGCCCGACCGCGGTGCGCGCCGCATCGTGGCCGGTCAGAAGAAGGACGAGGACTACTACACCGCCGACCACTACTCGTCGTTCGAACTCGTCGACCGCGGCTGCTGAGGCCGGCGGGCCGGCCGGTCGGCGGGACCGTACGCCGGTGGTTGGGTGAGTGTCCCAGCCGGCCGGACTGACGCCGGAAGGCCGGAACGACCGCACGGCGGAAACCACAGGAAGCAACGCAAGCAGCCGAAGCAACGCAAGCAGCCGAAGCAACGCAAGCAATCGAAACAACGGAAGCAACCGAAGCAACGGGAGCAACCTAAACAACGGGAGAACGGAGCAACGGGACCCGCCGGTTCCGTTGTCCGGAGCCCACGGCGGCCGGGGTGCCCACGCACCCCGGCCGCCGTCGTGCTGTGCGCCCCCTCCGACCTGCTTCTTCTCCCCGTTCTCGGCAGAAGGGGCGCATGGGGCGCACCCCCGAGAGAGGATTGTCGGTGGTTCCCGGTAGCGTTTCGGTAGAAACGAGGAGCGGGCGGTCATCGGCGGAAAAAGGCCCTCTGTGGTCAGCTGCCGGGAAGCGCCCCGGAACGTGCCCTGTCCGCCATGGGCCACGTACCGGACGGCATGCACTGTCGGAGACAAGAAAGGACGGCGAACTGCCGTGTATCGCTGGGAGATCACCCGGGCCGCACTGGCGCAGCGGGTTTTCGCCATCGTCCGCAGCAGGACCTATGACGAGGCGAGCGCCACCGCCGACACCCTGCTGTCAGCCGGCATCACCAGCCTGGAGATATCTCTCACCACCCCCTTCGCCCTGGAAGCGGTCACCACGCTCTCCCGCGAGCTCGGTGACGACGCGATCATCGGCGCGGGCACGGTCCTTGACGCGGTATCGGCCCGGATGGCGGTCGACGCGGGCGCCCGCTACCTGGTCTCCCCCAGCCTGGACGCCGAGGTCATCCGTACCGGCCACCGCTATGGCGTGCCGGTCTTCCCCGGTGTGTCGACGCCGACCGAGATGGTCCGCGGCCTCGAACTCGGTGCGGACGCGCTCAAGCTGTTCCCCGCCGCGGCGCACGACCCGTCCTGGCTGACGGAGGTCCGGGCCGCGCTGCCGCAGGTGCCGCTGCTGCCGACGGGCGGGGTGACGGTCGACAGCGCGCCGGAGTGGATCGCCGCGGGCGCGGTCGCGGTCGGGATGGGCGCGGCCCTCTCCGAGGGCGACCGGGACACCGTCGCCAAGCGCGCCGCCGACCTCCTCGTCCGTCTCGACGAGGCAGCCCCCGACCGTCGGACGACGCGGGGCAGCGCGGACCTCTACGAGGACTGACGCCCCGTCGGTTCGCCGCCGCCCGGACCCCGGGCGGAGCCCGGGGTCCGGGCGGCCCCCGCGGGCGATCAGCCGCCGGTGCCGGTGTGCTCGGTGGCGGCAGTGTGGTCGGCGGGTGCGGCCGTGTGCGCGAGGACATTGACCACCCGGCCGTTCGGGTCCTTGACGAAGAAGCGGCGGACGCCCCACTCCTCGTCCTGGAGCGACCGGACGATCGGTGCGCCGGAGCTCAGCACGGCCGCGTAGGCCGCGTCCACGTCCTCGACCTCGATGCTCAGGTCGGGGGTGACCGGGGCGGTCCTGTCGTGGGTGAGGAAGGAGAGCTGGGCGGTGGGGTTGGCGGGGGAGGCGAGGGTCATCACCCAGCCCTGGTTCATCACCTCCTCCATGCCCAGCAGGCCGTAGAACGTGCGGTTCTCCTCCAGGGCGTCGCACTGGATGTTCGGGACGACGCGGCGTACGGGCACGGGTGGCTCCTTCGGGGCGGGACGGGCGGCTGCCGGCCCGGGGACCGGGCAGTGCGGCGGGAGGTGCCGGACGGATTCTTCCGTGCGGCCGCCGACGCCGCCCGCGGTTGCCGGCACCTCCGCGAGCCGTGCCCGGTCGCCGTACGCCGAGGGCGCCGAGTCCCGGACGTCCGCCCGCACTCACCGGCACGGGGCCCGCACCCACCGGCACGGTGCCCGCACCCGCCTTGTCCGGACAATGTGACCTCCGGACTTCCCGTCATCTGCGCGGGCGGATACGCTCGCGAGCGTGGGGAAACGCGAGAGTGAAGAGGCCCTGGGCGCCGGGAGCCCCGTCCAGTTCAGCGTGGACCGGAGCAGTCCGGTCCCGTTGTATTTCCAGCTGTCCCAGCAGCTGGAGGCCGCGATCGAGAACGGCAAACTGGCACCCGGCAGCCTGCTCGGCAACGAGATCGAGCTGGCCGGCCGGCTGGGGCTGTCCCGGCCGACGGTCCGGCAGGCCATCCAGTCGCTGGTCGACAAGGGGCTGCTGGTGCGCCGCCGCGGCATCGGCACCCAGGTGGTCCACAGCCAGGTCAAGCGCCCGCTGGAGCTGAGCAGCCTCTACGACGACCTGGAGGCGGCCGGACAGAAGCCGGCCACCCGGGTGCTGCTCAACACCACCACCGAGGCCGACGCCGAGGTCGCCGCCGCGCTGGGGATCGCCGAGGGGGCCCAGGTCGCGCTGGTCGAGCGGCTGCGGCTGACGCATGGCGAGCCCGTCGCGCATCTGCGCAACCACCTTCCCGCGGGGCTGCTCCCGCTGGAGACCGCCGCGCTGGAGGAGACCGGTCTGTACCGCCTGATGCGGTCGGCCGGCATCACCCTGCACAGCGCCCGCCAGGCCGTCGGCGCCCGCGCCGCGACCGCGGAGGAGGGCGAGCGGCTCGACGAGCCCGAGGGCGCCCCGCTGCTCACGATGCAGCGGACGACGTTCGACGACACCGGGCGCGCCGTCGAGTTCGGCTCGCACGTCTACCGCGCCTCCCGTTACGCCTTCGAGTTCCAGCTGCTGGTGCGTCCCTGAGCGGGGCGGGCGCGCGCCCGCCCCGGACGACCTCGGCGCGGGCCGGCTCCGACTCGACCGGTGCCCGGCTCCGGCCGCTGACCCGGCCGCGCCGTCTCCCGCCTCCGCGGTGCGCTTTCGCCTGCCCCGGAGCGCCGCCCCAGCCGCGGACCGCGCCGCACCGTCGTACGCCGTCACCCGCCCCCCGGCAGATGCTGTCGCCCGCCCCGGGAAGGTCCCTTCGCCTGCCTCCCCGCCCGCTCCGTGCGGGTGCACCGGAGGGGCCTCGCACCGGCCATCCCGTCCCCCTGAAGGCTTCAGCCCAGGCGATATTGCCCGTAATTCCCTGCTTTATCGGGGCCGCTTCAAGGCCAGTCGTCAGAATGTTCTGACAAACCATTGACGTGGCTCCGTGCGCGCCGTTACAAACTCCTCCAACCGCATTCCGGCGGCCGGGAGAAAAGGCGGTTCCTCGATGAACGGCGTGCGTACGGCTGGCCCCCTCACTGTCCGCGGCGGCACGGTGTGCCGTGCCGTCGCCTTACTGACCACCCTCGCGCTGGCCACCGGATGCGCCGCCGCCCAGGGCGCCACGGACGGCAGCGGCCAGGCGGACAAGGGCGCCGCCACCCCGCGCATGACGATCGGGATGGTCAGCCACTCCGGAGACGGCGACACCTTCTGGGACATCGTCCAGAACGGCGCGGAGAACGCGGCCGCCAAGGACCACGTGAAGTTCCTGTACGCCCACGACAAGGAGGGCGCCCAGCAGGCCGCGCTGATCCAGTCGTACATCGACCAGAAGGTGGACGGGCTGATCGTCACCCTCGCCAAGCCGGAGGCCGTCCAGGCGGCCGTCCGCAAGGCCGTGGCGCGGGGCATTCCCGTCATCACCATCAACTCCGGCGGCGAGTTCTCCAAGGCGTACGGGGCGCTGACCCACATCGGGCAGGACGAGTCGGTGGCCGGCCGCGCGGTCGGTGAGGAGCTCAACAACCGGCATGCGAAGAAGACCCTCTGCGTCATCCACGAGCAGGGCAACGTCTCGCTGGAGGACCGCTGCGCGGGGGTCCGCAAGGCCTTCCACGGGACGGTCGAGAACCTCGATGTCGACGGCACCAACGCGCCGGCCTCGCAGTCGTCGGTCGAGGCGAAGCTGCAGTCCGACAAGTCCATCGACGCGATCGTCACGCTCGGTGCGCCGATGGCGGCGATCTCCGTCAAGGCCAAGGAGCAGGCGGGCAGCTCCGCGCAGATCGCGACCTTCGATCTGAACTCCGCCGTCGTCAAGCTGCTCAAGGCCAAGGACGTCACCTTCGCCGTCGACCAGCAGCCCTACCTCCAGGGCTACGAAGCGGTGGACCTGCTGTGGCTCCACCGGGCCAACGCCGATGTGCTCGGCGGCGGCAAGCCGGTGCTCACCGGGCCCGCCCTGGTCACCGAGAAGGACGTGCCGAAGCTCACCGAGTACACCGGGCGAGGCACCCGGTGAGGCCTCAGGAAAGACGGGACCACCCCATGAACCGGGACAGATCACCGGTAACGGATACTTGGCCGGTTGAGCCGGCCCGACCGGTGCCGTGGCACCACACGACACACGTACGGACCGGGCAATCCGGACAGCGAATACAACCAACGCGGCCGACACGGCAGCATCAGCGGGAAGGGCGAGTCCTCGTGGCACGGGTTCGAAGAAGGGGACGCGTCGTCGGCGCCGTGCTGGCGGCGGTGCTCGGCGCCTCCCTGGCGGGGTGCAGCAGCACCGGAGGCCTGCGCGCGGAGCAGGAACGCGACGCCAAGATCGCCGGCGGTAAGGCCGCGGTGAACACCCCCCGGTGGACGTTCGCGATGGTCACCCACTCCGGAGATGGCGACACCTTCTGGGACATCGTGCAGAACGGTGCCCAGCAGGCCGCCGCCAAGGACAACATCAAGTTCGTCTACGGGCACGACAAGGAGGCCCAGCGGCAGAGCCAGCTGGTGCAGTCCTACATCGACCAGAAGGTCGACGGGCTGATCGTCTCGCTGGCAAAGCCCAACGCCATGAAGGACGTGGTCGCCAAGGCCGAGAAGGCCGGCATCCCGGTGATCACGGTGAACTCCGGCGCCGACGAGTCCAAGGCGTTCGGCGCGCTCAGCCACATCGGCCAGGACGAGACCGTGGCCGGTGAGGCGGTCGGTGAGGAGCTGAACAAGCGCGGCCGGAAGAAGGCCCTGTGCGTACTGCACGAGCAGGGCAACGTGGGCCACGAGCAGCGTTGCGACGGGGCCAAGAAGACCTTCAAGGGCGATCTGCAGAAGCTCTACGTCGAGGGCACCAACATGCCCGACGTGCAGTCCTCCATCGAGTCCAAGCTCCAGGCGGACCGGGGCATCGACGCCGTCGTCACGCTCGGCGCCCCGTTCGCCGACACCGCCGTCAAGGCCAGGGAACAGGCCGGCAGCAAGGCCGAGATCGACACCTTCGACCTGAACGCCCAGGTCGCGACCGGGCTCAAGGACGGCTCCCTCGGCTTCGCCGTCGACCAGCAGCCCTACCTCCAGGGCTATGAGGCCGTCGACCTGCTGTGGCTGTACAAGTACAACTCCGACGTCCTCGGCGGCGGCAAGCCGGTGCTCACCGGACCCCAGGTGATCACCAAGAAGGACGCCGCCGCGCTGCAGGACTACACGAAGCGGGGGACCCGATGAGCCGGACCGAGTCGTTCCCCGTACAGCCGGCCAAGGCCGACGAACGGCTGCTGCACCGCTCCCTGACGCGCAGACTGATGAGCCGCCCCGAACTGGGCTCGGTCGTCGGCGCCGCCGCCGTCTTCGTCTTCTTCTCGATCGTCGCCGAGCCGTTCCTGCAGGCCTCCAGCCTCTCCACGGTGCTCTATGCGTCCTCGACGATCGGCATCATGGCCGTGCCGGTGGCGCTGTTGATGATCGGCGGGGAATTCGATCTGTCGGCCGGTGTCATGGTCGTCAGCTCGGCGCTGATCTCCTCGATGTTCAGCTACCAGATGACCGCCAACACCTGGGTGGGCGTCGGGGTGTCGCTGCTGGTCACCCTCGCCATCGGGGCGTTCAACGGACTGTTGCTGACCCGTACGAAGCTGCCCAGCTTCATCATCACGCTCGGCACCTTCTTCATGCTGACCGGCCTCAACCTCGGCTTCACCAAGCTGATCGACGGCACCGTCTCGACGAAGTCCATCGCCGACATGGAGGGCTTCGACTCGGCCCGTACGGTCTTCGCCTCGCACCTGACCCTCGGCAGCGTCGACATCCAGATCACCATCCTGTGGTGGCTCGTCCTGGTCGGCTTCGCCACCTGGATCCTGCTGCGCACCCGCGTCGGCAACTGGATCTTCGCGGTGGGCGGCAACGCCGATGCCGCGCGGGCGGTGGGCGTCCCGGTCACCAAGACCAAGGTCGGCCTCTACATGGGCGTCGCCTTCGCCGCCTGGGTCTCCGGCCAGCATCTGCTGTTCTCGTACGACGCGATCCAGTCCGGCGACGGGGTGGGCAACGAATTCCTCTACATCATCGCGGCCGCGGTCGGCGGCTGTCTGATGACCGGCGGCTTCGGCTCGGCGATCGGCGCGGCCGTCGGCGCCTTCATCTTCGGCATGGCGAGCAAGGGCATCGTCTACGCGCAGTGGAACCCGGACTGGTACAAGTTCTTCCTCGGCGCGATGCTGCTGCTCGCCACACTCCTGAACGCATGGGTCCGCAAGCGGGCGGAGGAAAAGGCATGACAGCGCTGGTCGAGCTGGCCGACGTCAGCAAGTACTACGGCAACGTCCGGGCACTGGAGGGGGTGTCCCTGGAGGTGCACGCGGGGGAGATCTCCTGTGTGCTCGGCGACAACGGTGCCGGCAAGTCCACCCTCATCAAGATCATCGCCGGGCTGCACCGGCACGACGCGGGCTCGTTCACCATCGAGGGCGAGGAGACCACCCTGTCCTCCCCGCGCGAGGCCCTGGACCGTGGCATCGCCACCGTCTACCAGGACCTGGCCGTGGTTCCGCTCATGCCGGTGTGGCGGAACTTCTTCCTCGGCTCCGAACCGACCACCGGCGTGGGCCCCTTCAAGCGGCTCGACGTCAAAACGATGCGCGAGACCACCCGCAGCGAGCTGCTGCGGATGGGCATCGACCTGCGCGACGTCGACCAGCCCATCGGGACGCTGTCCGGCGGTGAGCGGCAGTGCGTCGCCATCGCCCGGGCCGTCTACTTCGGTGCCAAGGTCCTCGTTCTGGACGAGCCGACGGCGGCGCTCGGCGTCAAGCAGTCCGGCGTGGTCCTCAAGTACGTCGCGGCCGCCCGGGATGCCGGACTCGGCGTGGTATTGATCACCCACAACCCGCACCACGCCTATCTCGTCGGCGACCGTTTCGTGCTCCTCAAGCGCGGCACGATGGCCGGCAGTCACGCCAAAACGGAGATCGCCCTGGAGGAGCTGACCCGCCAGATGGCAGGCGGCAGCGAGCTGGAGCAGCTCAGCCACGAGCTGGCCCGCACCGCGACCCCGGAATTCCCCGGAGGCCATCGACCCGACTGAGACACCTGTGGGAGCGCCGCGCCCCGCACCGCCTCCGGGCCGTGCGGGGCGCATCACCGTCGGTCGCGGTGCGCCGGACGCCGCCGGTGATGCACAATCGCAGCGAACCAGCACATCGAGGCCCCGGCCTCCCGAGACCCGCAGGGACGAGACGACTCTTGCGCGCACGCAGCAGCCGCACGGGGGCACCACCCACACCCTTGAGGCAGTGGGGGAGTCCCGGCGAAGAGGTGGGTCGATGAGCATGTACCGGGACCGGGTGCACCGCGGATCCGCCAGGGCCACCGTGCTGCGCACGGTCGGCACCCGCGAGCGGCGCTCGCACCTGACCGCCCCCCGGGTGCCCACGGTCGGCATCGACATCGGCGGTACCAAGGTCATGGCGGGTGTCGTCGACGCCGACGGCACCATTCTGGAGAAGGTCCGCACCGAGACGCCGGACAAGTCCAAGAGCCCCAAGGTCGTCGAGGACACCATCACCGAGCTGGTGCTCGACCTCTCCGACCGGCACGACGTCCACGCGGTGGGCATCGGCGCGGCCGGCTGGGTCGACGCGGACCGCAGCAAGGTGCTGTTCGCCCCGCACCTGAACTGGCGCAACGAGCCGCTGCGCGACCGTCTCGCCGGCCGCCTGGCCGTCCCCGTCATGGTCGACAACGACGCCAACACCGCCGCCTGGGCGGAGTGGCGCTTCGGCGCCGGACGCGGCGAGGACCACCTCGTCATGATCACGCTCGGGACGGGCATCGGCGGCGCGATCCTGGAGGACGGCGCGGTCAAGCGCGGCAAGTACGGCGTGGCCGGCGAATTCGGCCACATGCAGGTCGTCCCGGGCGGCCACCGCTGCCCGTGCGGCAACCGCGGCTGCTGGGAGCAGTACAGCTCCGGCAATGCCCTGGTGCGCGAGGCCCGCGAGCTGGCCGCCGCCGACTCCCCGGTCGCGTACAACATCATCGAGCGGGTCGGCGGGCACATCGGCGACATCACCGGACCGCTGATCACCGAGCTGGCCCGGGAGGGCGACGCGATGTGCGTCGAACTCCTCCAGGAGATCGGCCAGTGGCTCGGCGTCGGCATCGCCAACCTCGCGGCCGCCCTCGACCCGTCCTGCTTCGTCATCGGCGGGGGCGTCAGCGCCGCCGACGACCTGCTGATCGGCCCGGCCCGGGACGCCTTCCGGCGCCAGCTCACCGGCCGCGGCTACCGTCCCGAAGCCACCATCGCCAAGGCCCAGTTGGGCCCCGAGGCCGGGATGGTCGGCGCCGCCGACCTGGCCCGCCTGGTGGCCCGCCGCTTCCGGCGCGCCAACCGGCGCCGCGTCGAGCGGTACGAGCGCTATGAACGGACCGGCCGCCGATGACCGACACCGACCTGCACCCCCTGCACGACGACCCGCACCCCGCCCCGCCGCCCCGCGTCAAGCGCCGTCGCCCCCTGCTGACGGCACTGATCGTCTTTCTGCTGATCGCGATCCCGGCCGGCTACATCGTCATCTCCGCCGAGCAGAGCCGCGACAGCGGCGAGGGCAAGGAGGCGGAGGCCGCCGCCACCGGTCTGACCAACGCCTTCCCCACGAAGGTCCAGCAGCGGATCTACAACGTCCCGGTCCCGATCGGCTCCACCCCGGTCTACTACTACGAGACCAACGCCTGGCAGACCAGCTCGCTGTTCGTCCAATTCCGGACCAACGACTGGGGGCTGGAGCACTACCTCAACGCCATCGGCACCAGCACCGCGGCGCTCAAGAAGCAGCAGCAGACCATCTCGCCGGAACAGGCGTCCAAGGTCGGCTGGGGCTTCGACGACGACCTGCCGTGGGCGGGCACCACGACCACGGACCGGGCCCCGCGCCCCTCGCAGCGGATCATGGTCAGCTACGACGAGCCCGGACACCCGGTGGTCTACACCGTGTCGACCGTGAGGTTCTGACCCTGGGCCCGCCCGGGTGCCCGTGGTGGGCCCGCCCGGGAGCCGTTTCCGAAGCCGTCGGCGGCCCGGCCCGGCCCCGGGACCCGCTGATTTCCGGGCTGCCGAATTTCCGGGCCGGGCCGCCGAATTTCCCGCCCGACGAACCGAACCCCGCCGGAGTGTGCCGGCGGGGCTGCCACCGGTCCCGGTCACCGAGCGACTCTTGACATTTGTCCGTTGTGCGGCGTGCAATATATTGCATGCCGGTTCCCGAGGGCCGAGGGCTCGTCTCCAGATCTCTCCTTCGGGAGAACGCCTACCGAGCGATCCGGGACGCCATCGTCGACGGCACGCTCGCCCCGGGTGAGCGCCTCAACGACGGCGACCTGTCGGAGTGGCTGGGCGTCAGCCGCACTCCGGTGCGGGAAGCCCTGGCGCGCTTGGACCAGAACGGTCTCGTGCAGACGAAACCGGGCCGCTACACCATCGTCAGTCCGCTCGATGTCCGTGCGGTGCGCGACGCCCAGTCGGTCACCGCGGCGCTGCACGAACTCGCCGTCCGCGAGGCGATGCCCCACCTGTCCGCGGTCGACCTCGACGCCATGCGGGAAGCCAACGCACGCTTCGCCGTGGCGCTGCGCCGCAAGGACGTCGACGCGGCGCTCGCCGCCGATGACGACTTCCACGACGTCGCGGTGACCGTCTGCGCGAACGTGGCCCTCCGTACCGTCCTGGAGCAGTTCACGCCACTGTTGCGACGCCTGGAGCGGTTGCGCTTCTCCTCGTTGAGCGGTCGGGGCTCGGTCGCCCAGCACGACCGGATCATCGCGCTCTGCGAAGCCGGCGACACCGAGGGAGCCGTGTCCGCGACCCGCGCCAACTGGCAGACACTGCTGCCGCTGCTCGACATCACGCCCGGTTAAGGAGGCACCGATGCCCGTCACCGACTTCGCGCGCTACCCCCTCTTGTTCGGCCCCAGTCCCGTGCACCTACTGGACCGGCTCAGCGAGCATCTCGGCGGTGCCCGCATCTGGGCCAAGCGGGAGGACTGCAACAGCGGGCTCGCCTTCGGCGGCAACAAGACCCGCAAGCTGGAGTACCTGATACCCGACGCGCTCCGACAGGGCGCGGACACCCTGGTCAGTATCGGTGGGGTGCAGTCCAACCACACCCGGCAGGTGGCCGCGGCCGCCGCCAAGGCGGGGCTGCGGGCCGTCCTCGTCCAGGAGAGCTGGGTCGACTGGCCGGACGAGGCCAACGACAAGGTGGGCAACATCCTGCTGTCCCGCGTCATGGGAGCCGATGTGCGTCTGGTGCGCGCGGGGTTCGGCATCGGCTTCAAGGACAGCTGGCACCAGGCCCTGGAGCACGTCCGGGCGGCCGGCGGCACCCCCTACGCGATCCCCGCCGGGGCCTCGGACCACCCTCTCGGCGGCCTCGGCTTCGCCAACTGGGCTTCCGAACTGGAGCAGCAGGAACGGGAGTTGGGCGTCTTCTTCGACACGATCGTGGTGTGCAGCGTCACCGGCAGTACCCAGGCCGGCATGATTGCCGGCTTCGCGGGCCAGGACCGGCCCCGCCGGGTGCTGGGCATCGACGCGTCGGCCAAGATCACCGAGACCCGGGCCCAGGTGGAGAAGATCGCTCGCCACACCGCCGAACTCATCGGCCTCGGCAGGGATCTGCGCGAGGACGAAGTCACCGTCCTGGAGGGCTGGGCCGGTGACGCCTACGGCATTCCCGTCCGGTCCACCCTCGACGCCATCCACCTCACCGGCCGTCTCGAAGGCATGATCATCGACCCGGTCTACGAGGGCAAGTCCATGGCCGGCCTCATCGACCTCGTACGCAGCGGAGACATCCCCAAGAGCTCGCACGTCCTCTACGCCCACCTGGGCGGCCAGCCCGCCCTCAACGCCTACAGCAGCCTCTTTCACTGACCCGGTCGGACCGTCACCTCACACCGTCACCGCAGACCGCCACCACCAGGAAGAGGTCCGCCATGGACCATACGGAGGAGACCGGCGCCGGGGGTTCAGCCACCACACGCCCCGCCGCCGAGCCGAGCACCCTGGGGCGTGCGGCGATGGAGTCGGTGGAGCGCCGTGTGCGGTGGCTGTCCACCGCGGACATCGACCACGCGAACCGGGTGCGCCGCAACCCGTCAGGAATGAAGGTGGGCGGCCACCAGGCATCCTGCGCGTCGATGACGTCCATCATGACCGCGCTGTGGTTCCACGGTCTGACCGCGCAGGACCGCGTCTCGGTCAAACCCCACGCCTCGCCGGTGCTGCATGCGATCAACTACCTGCTGGGCACCCTCGACGCGTCGTACCTCACGACGCTCCGCTCGTTCGGCGGCCTGCAGTCCTACCCGAGCCGTCTAAAACTGACGGACGCTATTGACGGCTGGGTCTCTCGTATCTAGGAGACCTGCATGATGACCGAACGCGATCTATCAAGCCGGGCGAGGCACCGGCTGGCGGTGCTACGCCACGTGGAGGAGGTCAGCGGCAGCGTTGCCGCCATCTGCCGCTACTACGGCATCAGCCGACAGCGTGGTCGCCGCCGCACTCGACCTCGCCGACCCTCCGCCGTGACCGGCGCGGGGGTCAGGAGTGCTGTGCCCCGCGGGCCAACAGCATCAGCGCGTCGACGAGTTCCTCGGCCGGCCGACCGGTGGCCAGGCTGCGCAGTTGCAGCCCGAAGACCAGCGCGACGGCGCTGCTCGCCATCCGTTCGGCGTCGGGTACGCCGAGACCGGTGAAGATCCGGGTGACCAACTGGTCGTACGCGGCGAAGGACTGCTCGGCCGCGGTGCGCAGCCGCTCGTCGCGGCCGGCCTGGACGTAGAGCTCGAAGGGGGCGATGTGCCTGCTGTCGAACGGCGTACCCCCGGCGACCTGGCCGACCGTGGCGGCGGCCCGGTCTTCGTCCATTCCCTCGGTCTGGCACTGCGCGGCGAGCTCGGTGAGGCGCCGGGTCTCCTCGGCCACGAAGTGCAGCAGACTCTCGCGCAGCATCTCGTGCTGGGTCGCGAAGTGGTAGGTGACCGATCCGAGGGAGACCTCGGCCTCCTTGGCGATCCGCCGGTTGGTGACCGCGGCGATGCCGTCCTCACCGATGATGCGCAGGACGGCGTCGATGATCCGCTGCCGGGTTCCGGGGGGCTTGGCCATGGCAGTCATTGTGCCAGCGCCGCCCTCCAGGCAAGGGGGAAGGGGGCCGCTCCGATCAGCGCGGACCGCCCTCCAGCCGGGCAGCAAGGGGTGCCCCTCCCGGCGGATCGGTGCCTTCCCGTCGCAGGGTGGCCCGAGCAGTGGGTCGCCGACCGTCGGCCCGCCCCGGCGGGATCTGCCGTTGACACGGTCACCCTCACTCCATACTGTTCGTTCGAACGAACAGTTTTCGGGAGGCTCGTCCTATGCGCATCGAAGGATCAACCGTTCTCCTGACCGGGGCCGTGGGCGGCATCGGTCAGGCCATGGCCCGAGAATTGGCCGCCAAGGGGGCCGAGCTCGTCCTCTCCGGGCGCCGTGCCGATGCCCTTGAGGCACTCGCCGAAGAGCTCGGTGCCCGAGCGGTCACCGCCGATCTCGCCGACCCGGAGCAGGTCGACCACCTCGCCAAGGCCGCCCCCGACACGGACATTCTGATCGCCAACGCCGCGATGCCTGCCAGTGGCGATCTCCTCGACTACACGCCCGAGCAGATCGACCGCGCGCTGACCGTGAACCTGCGCGCCCCCCTCATGCTGGCCCGCGCGCTCGCGCCCCGGATGGTCGAGGCGGGCCGGGGGCATATCGTCCTCGTCGGCTCGATCTCCGGGAAGACGGCCACCAAGTACTCCTCGCTGTACAGCGCGGCCAAGTTCGGGCTGCGCGGCTTCGCGCTCTCCTTCCGCCAGGACCTGCACGGTACGGGGGTGGGCGTCTCGCTGGTCCAGCCCGGCGCCGTCCGCGACGTCGGCATGTTCGCCGCCACGGGCGCCACCCCGCCGGCCGGTGTGCGCATGGTCTCCCCGGGGCAGGTGGTGGCGGGAGTGGTGCGGGCCGTCGAGCGCGATCTGTGCGAAGTCAACGTCGCGCCATTGGAGTTGAGGGTGCTCAGTGCCCTCGCCGGACAGTTTCCCGGCTTCGCGGAGAAGGCGCAGCGCGGCTCCAGCGCCGAGCGCACCCTCAACGAGGTCGCGGCGGCCCAGCGGGACAGGCGGTAGCCGGCCGGTCGGGCCGGAGCCTGCGCGCGGGGAGCGAGGCCCCGCAGGCTTCAGGAGCTGACGTGGTGCTTCTTCGTACGACGCAGGAAGCGTACGAGCAGCGCATGGAGCGGCAGCCCGAGCGCGAGTCCTGCCCCCGCCCCGAACATCGCAGTGGGAACGAAGTGGAACAGTGCGGCACCCTCGGTTCCGGTGGTGATCTCCTCGAACGAACGCAGGCAGCGATGCGCCACGCCGGCAAGGACGGCCAGCGTCAGCAGCCCGGCTGCCAGCACGCGCTCCCGCTCCGTCAGCCGCGGCAGGTCGGCCGCCACCGGGGTTTCCCGCGGCAACCGGCGCATCGCCGAGACGACGAAAGCGCCGATCAGCAGCAGGGCGAGCGCCGAACTGCCGTACTGCACATAGGAGTAGAGCGGAAAACCCGCCACGACCTCGTTGAGGAGGGGGAGGTGCCGCACTCCCCAACGGCCGTGGTGGGTGAAGGTGTCCCAGGCGATATGCGTTGCCGCGCCCAGGACGGCGGACACCCAGAACCAGAACACCAGCGGCACGACGGCCCGGCCCCGCCAGGAGCGACCGCGTGCCAGGGTGTACACCCGGCCCTGCCAGGCCCGAGGCAACAGAGCCACCATCGGTTCGCGGACCAGCAGCCAGCCGCCCACCAGCAGCGCGGACACGAGCGCATCCACGAGCAGTGGCCCGGTGGGATCGTGGGTGACATGCCCGTAGGCCATGGCCCCCGGCAGCAGGGAATCCGCGAAGTAGGTCATGTCGGGTGAGAACGAACCGGCGACGAGCGCCGAGGCCAGCAGTGGCCCCCGCGCTCCGCCGTCCCGGCGTATCCCCGGAAGGACGGCTGCGACATGACTGAGGGTGTACGGCACGTGCGCGTTCTCTCTGCCAGATGCGGTCGGGACGCCGTCACCGTATGCCCTTATGGTCGGCGTACGGCCACCCACCCCCGTACCTGATCGGCGAAGCACAGCGAGGGCTGTACCCGAGGTAGCTCGTACAGCCCTCCCCATGTCCATGGGTGCCCGTGTCAGCCGGGGGCGCCCGACCTCAGCGGTCTTCGCAGGCCAGGGTCAGGCACAGCATCAGCACCTCGTAGGGGGTGCGGTCGCTCTGTGCGGTGGGCGTCTCCTCGGAGTCCGCGGCGAACCGCCACTGCGAGGGCCGGGCGTGCTTGGTCTCTGCCTTCTTCTCCACCTCGACGTGGAGTGTGCGGGCCTGTGGATCGTTCGTCTCGACGAGCACTTCGTCGCTGTCGACCGAGAAGTGGTCGTGTAACAGGACCAGACCGAACCGGTCCAGGTTGCCGTGCTTCTCCAGTACGGCCTTGATGTCCCGGGCGAACTCCGCGTCCTGGGGGCCGAGCGGCTCTGCGTCTTCGAAGCGAGGAAGGTGGTGCGATGCGCGGCTGGTCTGCATAGGCATGAGGATCTCCCTTCGACCGCGCTCTGCGGTCTCAACACACCATAGATAGAGGTGAGTTGTGGCAGAAGAGTGTGATGGTGGCAGGAACCGAGCGTGGCGATCTCCTCGGCCCTGCCGGGGCCCCGACGCCATCGTTTTCCGGCGTCGTGCCACGTCAGGGACTCGTGGACCCATGCGACATCCCTCATGCCTTCGGGTCGAACAAGGATGAAGCTTGTCCGAAAATGGGTCGTGCAACTGATCGATCTTTTGTACCGTCAGGAACCTACTGAACGGGGGGATTTCCATGATTCGTCGTGTTTCGCTGGCTGCCGCCGCGTGTGCGGCCGTCGGTTTCTCGCTTGTCACGGTTCCGGCTCATGCGGCTGGAGCCGAGGCGACGCCCGCCCACGCGTCGCAGAAGGTGATGTCAGGGTCGGACCATGTCAAGTGCACCCGCTTGAGCAAGGGGCAACTCTGCATCGTCATGGACAGCCGGCCCCAGTCCATCGATGTCATCTACACCAAAAAGGGTGGCGCGAACATCAAGGCGCAACTCGGGTATCGCATGAACGGTTCGTCGTCGTACGCCGGGCTGGAGACCATCAGCGACGGCGACCGGGCCACCAACACCTGGAAGATGAGCTGGCCCTGCAAGAAGGCCGTTGGCCTGATCAAGGTCAGGGGACAAGGGACCTTCGAAACCCCGGCGGCGACGTTCCCGGGCTGCTGACGAGGTAGCACAGGACGACAAGGGGGACGTGAGCTGGGGAGCAAGGCGGAGGATCGTCCTTGCCCTTGTCACCGACAACACCACCCCCGAGGGGCCCGCCAGGAGCGGGCCCCTTTCGCATGTCGGACCCCGGTCCTGGCCACGAGCGAGGCACCGCATCCCGGCCAACAGATCATGGTGAGCCACGACGAGCGGGGTCAGGCGAAGACGTCCTGCTGGTAGCGCCCGTCGGCATCGAGCCGGGCGAGCCATTCCTGGGCGGCGGCGTCGTCGCTTCCGGTGTGAGCCCGGTGGACGGCGGCGAGTGCCTCGCGTACGGCCGGTGCCATGCGGCGGCCGTCGCCGCAGACGTAGAGGTACGCGCCGTTGTCGAGAGCGTCCCACACCGTGTCCGAGGCGGCGGCGATCGCGTGCTGGACGAACCGGGCCGGGTGGTCGGGGACGGCGGAGAAGGCGGTGTGCACGCGGGCGATCCCGGACTCCTCCCAGCTCTGCATCTCCTCCCGGTAGAACCAGTCGTGCTCCGGGTGGCGGCAGCCGACGAAGACCTGGGACATGCCGACTTCCGTGCCGCCCGCGTGCTGCCGGGCGCGCTCCTCCAGGAATCCCCGCAGCGGCGCGATGCCGGTGCCGGGGCCGATGAGGACGAGCGGTGTCGTGGGGTCGGCCGGCGGTGCGAAGGTCGGCGACGGCACACGTACGTAGCCGTAGAAGACGTCTCCGGGCTCCAGCCTGCGCAGGTACTGCGAGCACAGGCCCCGGTGCTCGCCCTCGCCCGACAGCGCGGGGCCTTCGACAAGTCCGACGGTCAGCCGCACCTGTCGTGGGTCGGCCAGGGGCGAGGAGGAGATGGAGTAGAAGCGGGGGCGGAGGGGCCCCATCATGTCGAGGAAGTCCGCCAGCGGCAGTTCCACGGCGGGGAAGCGCTCCAGCAGGGTGAGCACCGGGACGCGCTTGTCGAGGATCTCCGTCCGGTAGCGCCGCTCGGCCTCCTCGGTGTCGCCCGTGTAAGCCTCCAGCTGGGGCCGGGTCCAGGGGCACCGGGTGTGGTCGGCGAGCGTCCGTATGTGGGCGCGGGTGGCGACGTCCTGGAGCTCCAGGAACTGGGTCAGGAGCAGTTCCGCGGGGACGGGCACGCCCACCGGCAGATGTGTCCTGCCGCCCCCGTTCACCGGGTCGAGCCGGAGCACCTGGTCGCGGTCGAGGCCGAGCCGGCCGAGGGCACGGGCGACCAGCGCCGGGTCGTTCTTGGCGAAGACCGCCAGGTGGTTGCCGGTGTCGTAGTCGACGTCTGCCGGCAGTTCGACCGTGATCGACCGCGCCGACGGCCGCGGTGGCTCGATGCTGAAGTCCCACAGTCCGGTCGGGTCGCCGACGAGTTCCTCGTTGGCGACGACGGTCAGTGGGTACGCCTGCTCGGAGACGATCGAGGGGCGTACCTCGGCCTCGCCGAGGAGTTGCACCCGGAAGGGCGGGCCGTCGTCCGCGGCGGTGTCGGCGGCGTACTCCTCCGCCAGCGCCGACCACAGGATGTTCGTCCAGGCGGAGGCCATGCCGTCGAAGTCGCCCGAGGCGTCGACCTCACCTCGGTCGACCACCGGGGTGGCTCCCGCGGCCAGCAGGGCGGCCTCGATCCGGCGCGGGAACGCCTGGTAGGTCGTCCACTGCGTGTTGCCGGTACCCAGTACCGCGAAGCGCACCCCGGACAGTGCGCCCTCGGGCAGTCCGGTGGCGATCAGCTCGTCGAAGCGCTGGGCGTTGTCGGGGGCCTTGCCGTTGTAGCTCGCGGCGACGGTGACGAGAAGGCCCTCGGCCGGCAGGTGGTCCGCCAGGTCGTCGAGCGTGGTCAACGTGGTGTCGAAGCCGGAACGGCCGGCCCGGTCGGCGATCGTCTGCGCCAGGTCCTCCGTGCTGCCGAGGTTCGAGCCGTAGGCGACGGTGAGGCGCACGCCGACACCGCGGATCGCGGCCTCCCGTTCGTCACCGCCGGTCAGCGCGACCGGGCCCGCGTCGAAAACGTGGCGCTCGTGCGCCCGGCGCGACTGGATGCGGACGTGGAAATCGGACGGCTTGAAGGTCAGCGCCTCCTTGATGTGCATCCGGTAGTCGGCCGGGTCGGAGACGGCGAACTTCTGCAGCACGAGCGCCAGGGCGAGACGGGCCTCGGTGAGCGCGAACTGGCGCCCGATGCAGGCGCGTTCACCGTCGCCGAAGGGCTTGTAGGCGTGCGGGTGGTGTCCCGCTTTGTTCTCGGGAAGCCAGCGGTCGATGTCGAAGTCCTGCGGTCGGTCCCACGCCTTGGGGTGGTTGTGGAGCAGCGGGAAGACGATGCTGGTCTTCTGACCCTTCTTCAGACGGTAGCGGCCGCCGATGACGGTGTCTTCCCGCGCCATCTTGCCGATGAGCGGGATGGGGGACCACAGGCGGAGGGTCTCGTCCAGGACGCGTGGGATGACGTCCAGCTTCATGATCGTCTCGTAGTCGGGGACGGTGTCCCCGGGCAGCAGCCGGTCCACCTCCGCATACGCCTGGGCGAGCACATGCGGGTTGCGCAGCAGCGAGTACAGCGCGAACGAGAGCAGGCCGCTGGTCGTCTCATGACCGGCGATGAGGAACGTCAGCGTCTGGTCCCGGATGTTCTCGTCATCCAGCTGTGTGCCGGTGACCGGGTCGGAGGCGTCCAGCATCAGGCCGAGCAGGTCCCGTTCACCGGTGCCGATCCCCTGGCGGCGCTCCCTGATCACGTTGTCGACGAGTTCCTGCATCTGCCGGATGCTGTCCTGGTAGGACCTGTCCTCGCGCCGCTTGAGCTTGGTGACCAGCGGCAGTTGGGTCATCCGGCCCATGGACACCGTCAGTGCGTGCAGCATCGCCTGGAGGAAGGGGTCCAGTTCGTCGCGCTGGAAGGAGTGGAACCGATAGCCGAATCCGGACAGGGCAATGGTGTCCAGGGTCAGCCGGGTCATGTCGTCGGGCACGTTGACGGGCCGTTCCTGGGAGCGCTGCCACTTGCCGACCAGTTCCTGGGCCACCTCCAGCATCTGCGGGAAGTACGCCTTCATCGACCGCTGGCCGAACGCCGGCATCAGGATCCGGTGGGCCTCGCCCCAGACCTCCTCGTCCTCGCGGGCGGTGAACAGCCCGGCGCCGGTGTAGTCGCGGACGTGGGACAACGGCGGGTCGATCGGCTTGCCGAACCGGGCCGGGTCGCAGACCTCGGTGACCAGGTCGGGGTCGTAGACGAAGACCTGGTCGACACCGGCGATGTCCAGACCGTAGAGGCCCTCGGGGTACCGGCGGCCCAGCTCGGCGAGGTACTGGGCCGGGCCCTCCGACGGGATCTGCAGGGTGTTCCCGACGAGCGGGGCCCCGCGCGGGGCCGGTATGGGGTGGAAATCGGCCATGAGGTACTCCTCGTCCGGATGGGTCCGCGGGTGGCGGAGGTGGCCGCGGCGGCAGCCTGCCACGGGAACAGCGGCCGCCGATACGGCAGCGCACCGTCGTTTCCATACGCTGTATGGAACTGGCCCCAGTGATACCATACGGCGTATGGAAACGCCGAGGAGGGCCCCCCGAGGGACGAGGAAGAGGGACGTACCGCTCACCGAGGAAGGCATCTGCGTCGCGGCGCTGCGCCTCATCGACGCCGCCGGGGTCGAGGCGCTCACCATGCGCAAACTCGCGGCCGAGCTGAACGCCAACCCGATGTCGCTCTACCACCACGTGCCGAACAAAGAAGCCCTGCTGCGCGGCGTGGCGAAGCTGGTCGGCTCCCAGTTCCGCACGCCGGAAGCGGAGGACCGGCCCTGGCAGGAGCGACTACACCAACTCGCCCTGGACTTCCGCGCGTTGGCTCACCGCCACCCCAATCTGGTGGCGCACACCTTCAGCCACCCCGACTTCATCCAGCCGGAGGACCCCTTCTGGCTGGGGCTCACGGGGACACTCGCCGCCGCGGGAGTGCCGCAACGCGAGATCCCCCGGGTGGGCGCTGTGCTGTGTGCCGTGTTCTCGGGGCTGTTGCTCACCGAACTGAACGGAGCGCTGCAGCGATGGACGAGCCTGCCTGCCTCGCCTGCCGTTCACGGTGGGGAAGAGGCGTCCGAGGTGACGTCGGCCGATGCGGACACCTTGTTCCGCCGCGCGCTGGAGGCCGCGATCGCCGGTGTGGAGAGCCAGACGGCTGCTTGCGTCGCGGGCCGTGGAACCGAGGGCGGCAACGCGTAGACGAGTCGCCCCTGGGTGTCATGACGTGCTCGTACCGGCCTCATCCGGGGGTGGGTCGTAGGGGATGTCCGCCCAGGGATCGAGGGATATCGGGCTGGTACGTCGACCGTGGTCGTCGAGTAGCCAGCCCATGCGTTTGCTCATGCGCAGGACGATGGCGCGTTCGGTCAGGGTCAGCGTGGGGAATCGTTCGGCGAGGCCGGTCTCCAGACGCTGGCTGTCGCCGAGGGAGCGTAGCCAGACGATGACGAGCAGGTTGTCCGTTCCGGTGATCGCGGCGCACATCCTGATTTCCGGCAGGGTCAGCAGCGTCTGAGCGATCCTGTCGAGTTCGTGGGCGGGGACGCGGGCCCAGAAGTAGGCGTGCACGGGCCAGCCGCTGATGACGTCGGACACTTCGCAGCGGAAGGACACCAGGCCCTCTCGGACCATGCGTTCCAGGCGCCGGCGGGTGGTGGACACGCTGGTCGAGGTGAGGGCGGCGAGTTCGGCGGCTGTCCGGCGGCCGTCGGACGACAGCGGCAGCAGAAGATCGCGGAACCCTTCGTGGGACGTCCGGCTTCCTGCGGAGGTCTGCGGGTGGTGGCGGGTCAGGTGGGCGCGCTGGTCGGGCGAGAGAGCCTGGAGCCGCCACTTGTTGCCTTCGCTGTAGAAGCGGGTTGCGGTGCTGGTACGGGTGCCGCGTACTCCGGGCAGCTGGCTGACGTGGTCCAGTACGAACTGCGACAGCGCCTGAAGGTCGGGGAACAGGGCCACAAGGAACAGGTCGCGGCCGCTGGCGACCTGGGAGACCGAGGCGATCTGCGGCACGCCGGCGAGCGCATCCACCACCTGCTGTCGGGCGGTGGGTTGGCAGTCGACTTCGATGAAGGCCAGACAGCACTGTTCGGTCCACAGCGCCAGGTTCGGGTAGGCGGTCACCCAGACGACGCCCTGTTTGGTCATGCGCTCCCAGCGCCGCGCCACCGTGGCCGAGTGGAGGCCGAGAACCTTTCCCACTTCGGTCCAGGTGGCCCGCGGCGCTATCTGCATCACATTGATCAGCGACAGATCATCTTCGTCGAGGCTGAACGAATCTTGCATTGGATCGCACCCTGTGAACGTTCCCGCTGATTTCGGCGCTGCTGTCGCGCGCCTGTCCACCCTAGGGACATCCGCCGTTCGACACCATGCCCGAGTCCCTGGAGGTGCACCCGCTGTCATGGCGACCTATGAGGATGCGACCGCGATGCGCGAAGAGCTGGTCCGGCTGCGTCGCGGCCTGCACACCGATCCCGAGGTGGGGCTGGACCTGCCGCGTACCCAGGAGAAAGTGCTGGGAGCGCTGGACGGCCTGCCACTGGAGATCTCCACGGGCAGCCATCTGTCCTCGGTCACGGCAGTGCTGCGCGGAGGGCGGCCGGGACCCGTCGTGCTGCTCCGGGCGGACATGGACGCCCTGCCGGTGACGGAGCGCACCGGTCTGGAATTCTCCTCCGCGACACCGGGCGTCATGCACGCCTGCGGCCACGATCTGCACACCACGATGCTGGTCGGTGCCGCCCATCTGCTCGCCGCGCGGCGGCAGGATCTCGCCGGCGACGTGGTGCTGATGTTCCAGCCGGGCGAGGAGGGGTGCGACGGAGCGGGCGCGATGCTGGCCGAAGGCATCCTGGAGGCCGCGGGGCCACGGCCGGTCGCGGCCTACGCACTGCACGTGTTCACCACCGACTTTCCCGCCGGCGTCTTCATGGCGCGCAGCGGTGCGACCATGGCGGCGACCAACAACGTGGATGTCACCGTCATCGGGGCCGGCGGACATGCCTCGGCGCCGCACCGGGCCAAGGATCCGGTGCCCGCGGCATGCGAGATGGTCACCGCGCTGCAGACCATGGTCTCCCGGACCTGCGACCCCTTCGATCCGGTCGTCCTGACCATCGGTTCCCTCCACGCCGGCACCCGCCGCAACGTGATCCCCGAAACGGTGCGGATGGAGGGCACCGTGCGCACGTTCTCCACCCGGGCGCAGAACCGGATGCAGGACGCGGTGGTGACCCTCGTACGCCAGATCGCCGCCGCCCACGGTCTGCGGGCGGAGGTCGAGTTCACCAAGCGTTACCCGGTGACGGTCAACGACGAGCGCGAGACCGCCTTCGTCCGGTCCACCGTCACCGAGACCTTCGGCGAGCACCGCTTCCGGCCGCTCGCCCACCCCCTCACCGGCGCCGAGGACTTCTCCCGCATCCTGGCCGAGGTGCCCGGCAGCCTGGTCATGCTGGGCGCCGCTCCGGCCGGTGCAGACCCTTCGACAGTGGCGAACAACCACTCTCCCTATGCGGAGTTCGACGAGGGCGTGCTGTGCGACGGCGCCGCTCTCTACGCCGATCTGGCCACCCGCCGACTGGCAGCACAGCCTGCCGGAGGACTCGCTGCGACTCCCGCCTGCTGACCGTCCCCGTCGCTCACCCTGCCCCCACCCGTCGCTCACCCTGCCCCCGTCGCTCCCCCCTGCCCCGTCGCTCACCTGGAGGTCCCCCTTGTCACCCGCACCCTCCACCCGCCCGGTGCCCGTCACCGAGCCGGGCCACAGACACTCCGGCCGAGAACAACGTCGTGCCCTCATCGGCACCGGCATCGGCAACGCGCTCGAATGGTACGACTGGCACGTCTACGGCATCTTCGCGCCGTTCTTCGCCCAGCAGTTCTTCAATCCGGACAACGAACTGTCGGCCCTGCTGTCCACACTGGCCATCTTCGCGGTGGGCTTCGCGATGCGGCCGATCGGCGCCTTCGTCTTCGGCCGGCTCGCGGACCGCAAGGGCCGACGCCTGGCCATGGTGCTCTCGATCGGCATGGGGTCGGTGGGCAGCCTGGCGATAGGCCTCGCCCCCACCTACGCGAGCATCGGCGCCGTGGCCTCGCTGATTCTGCTCCTGGCCAGGCTCACCCAGGGCATGGCCCATGGCGGCGAACTGCCCTCTTCCCAGACCTACCTCGCCGAGACGGCCCCACCCGAGCGCCGCGGCCGGTGGACCAGCACCATCTACGTCTCCGGGGCCTGCGGCATGCTGATCGCCACCCTGCTGGGCGCCGGCCTCGCGGCCCTGTACGGCACGGAGGCCCTGAAGGCATGGGGCTGGCGGGTACCGTTCGTCATCGGCGGACTGCTCGGCATCTACGCCCTCTTCCTACGACGCAAACTCACGGAAACGCACGCCTTCAACAAGGAACGCACCTCCCGAAGTGCGGCACCGCAGCGCGTGTCCGTGCTGCGCGGCATGTGGCAGAACCGTGCCGCTGCCGGGCGGGTGATCGGCCTGACCGCAGGCTTCACGGTGACCTACCAGGCCTGGACCACTGCCGCCCCCACCTACGCGATCGGCGTGACGAAGCTGGACTCGACCGCAGTGCTGCTCGCCGAGGTGGTCGCACTCTTGATCTTCATCGCGGCGCTGCCGCTGTGCGGATCGCTGTCCGACCGGCTCGGACGCCGGCCCAACATGCTGATCTTCTTTCTGGGCATGGCAGTGCTCGCCTACCCCCTGCTGCTCCTGGCCCGAGCGGGCGGAGTCTGGCAGCTCGGCCTGGCCATGACCATCGCCCTCCTCTTCACCGCGATGTGCGCGTCCATTGCGCCCGCGCTCTTCGCCGAACTGTTCCCCACCCATGTGCGTACCACCGGCACCGGCGTCCCGTACGCGATCGCCGTGGCACTCTTCGGCGGAACCACCCCCTACCTGCAGACCTGGCTCGCCAGTCACGACGCACAGAACTACTTCACCGGCTACAACATCGCTCTGCTGCTGGTCGGCGCCCTGGTCGTCCTCACCGGCCCCGAGACACGAGCCAAGCCACTGGAGTAGGGCCCGCCCGCAGCCGATGAACTCCGCTCGGTTCAAGCGCCGTTGCCCGAGCGGTACCCGGCCCCGGCCACCACCCGAGGTGGCCGGGGCCCTTGCCTGTGGGCATGCCAAGTCCGGGACCGGTCCCGGTCACCGTCCCGCTCTGGCCGCCATGCGGCGTGCCATCTCGTGCACCGACTGGGCATGCAGTTCGAACATCGCCCTCAAGTCGACGGCGTCGCCGGTGATCTCCCGCTGTACGAACAGGCCGTCGGAGCCCGCGATGGCGTATGTCGTGAGCGTGTGGATCTCGGCCTCGTCCAACTCGGGGAAGAGGGTCTGCAGCATCTCGGTGATCTTCTGGCGCGCGACTCCCCTGGCCTGGAGGAAGACGGTCCGGCCGCGGGGCTCGGTGGGCCGCCGCTCCAGGGCGAGCATGAGACCGAGGCGCAGGAAGTCGGGCGCCTCGACCAGTGACTTGGCCACGTTCGCGGCCATGACGGTGACCCGCTGCAGGGACGTACCCGTCTCCTCGCCCGGCAGTTCCACCGCGGCGAGCCAACTGTCGAAGCTGCGCTCGATGACCGCGGCGATCAGGTCGTCCTTGTCCTTGAAATGCCAGTAGATCGAGCTCGCCGGCAGCCCGCACTTGGCACTGACGGCCGCGATGGACGTTCCCTCGTACCCGCGCTCGCCCGCGATCTCCACGGCGGCGTCGAGGATGCGCTGGCGCGACTCCATTCCGTTCGCCCGCTTCCGGCGCGTCGTCTGCGGCCTGGTCATGGCACGTCCCTCCTGTTGCGCCGGGACTTGACCGTATCCGGCGTCGAGCTTAGTGTAGCGTTCATTCCAATTGGAGTGAACGCTACAGCAAGCGCCACGAGGAGCCGGTGAGCGTCAGCTGGGGTCCCGGCCGCGGATGGCCAGGGAAAGCGTCCTGCTGCCCTGGGTGACCACCCGCCGTACGGGCGCCTTCGCCCTGCGACCCCACGCCTGCGTCTCCGCAGCCGCCTCCACACACCCGACACCCGCCACCGCTCCAGCGGCCTTGTCCCTGCCGACGCACCCCGTCCGACCGCGAGACCGCCCAGTAAGGACCGACACCATGACCCCGCAGACCGACCTGCCGACGATGCAGGAGACGACGTACGACATCGGCGGAAAGAAGATCTTCGCCGCGGAGGCGGGTGACGGCCCGCCCGTGCTCCTGCTGCACGGCGGCGGCCCCGGCGCCTCCGGCGTATCCAACTACGCCCGCAACATTGCCGAGTTGGCCAAGGAGTACCGGGTCATCGTGCCCGACCTGCCCGGCTACGGGCGCAGCTCCAAGGGTGTCGACGGCAGCGACCCCTTCGGCTACCTGGCCGACGGCATCCGTGGCCTGATGGACGCACTCGGCCTGGACAAGGCCCATCTGGTCGGCAACTCCTACGGCGGCGCCTGCGCCCTGCGGCTGGCCCTGGACACCCCTGAGCGGGTCGACCGGATGGTGCTGATGGGGCCCGGCGGGGTCGGCAACACCCGGGCCCTGCCCACTGCCGGACTCAACAACCTGCTGGGCTACTACACCGGCGAGGGCCCCTCGCGGCTGAAGCTGGAGAAGTTCATCCGCAACTACCTCGTCTTCAACGCCGCGGAGGTCCCGGACTCCGCCATCGAGGAGCGCTACCAGGCCAGCATCGACCCCGAGGTGATCGCCTCTCCGCCGCTGCAACGCCCCGCCGGGCTGCGCACCTTGTGGAAGATGGACTTCACCCGCGACCCGCGCCTGGGCAAGCTGCCCGTGCCCACCCTCGTCCTGTGGGGCGCCGAGGACAAGGTCAACCGGCCGGCCGGCGGCCGGATGCTGGCCGACCGCATGCCCAACTGCGATCTGTACCTCGCCGCCAACACCGGACACTGGGTGCAGTTCGAGCGCACCGACCTGTTCAACCGCCTGTGCGCCGACTTCCTGGCCGGCCGCCGATGATCCCCCATGACGCCCCGTCCATCTTCGGCGCGGTCCACCTCGGATACATCGTCATCGAGAGCAACCGCTTCGCCGACTGGCGCCGCTTCGGCACCGATGCCATCGGCATGCACCACGACGCCCTCTCCCGCAACCTGATGCGCTTCCGCCTCGACGACCAGGAATGCCGCTTCCTGCTCCGGCGTGGCCCCGCCGAGGACGTCGTCGCGACCGGCTGGCACGTCGACGACCACGCCACCTTCGAACGCATCGAGGCCCGCATCCGCTCCCACGGCGTCCCCCTCACCGTCGGCACCGACGAGGAGGCCGCCCTACGCGGTGTCGAGCGCCTGCTGCGATTCCCCGGCCCCAAGGGCATCACGCAGGAGATCTACACCACCCCGGCGACGTCGGACGAGCCGCTGCGCATGCTCGCCTCAGGCTTCGTCACCGGCGACAGCGGCATGGGTCACATCGCGCTGACCTCCACCAAGCCGGCGCAGACCCGTTCCTACTTCCACACCGTCTTCGACGCCCGCCTGACCGACTACATCGACGAGACCTTCAGCGGCGTCAAGTTCAAGATTCGCTTCCTGCGCGTCAACGAACGCCACCACTCCATCGCGATCGCCGCCGCCCGCGGCCTGCCGATCGATGCGGTCCGCACCCGGGTGCAGCACGTCAACATCCAGGCCGCCACCCTCGATGACGTGGCCCAGAGCTACCAGCGCGTGCACGAACTCGGCTTCGACATGGCGTTGTCCGTCGGCCAGCACACCAACGACAAGGAACTCTCCTACTACGCCCGCACCCCATCGGGCTTCGAGTGGGAGGTCGGCTGGAACCCCGTCGTCGTCGACGAGTCCACTTGGGAGCCCACGACCTACCAGGGCATCAGCATCTGGGGCCACCTTCCGGTCGGCCGGACCATCATCGACAAACTCGCCCAGTTCCGGGACGGGGCCCGCTCCCTGGGGCGCCCGGAGAGCACGGTTTTGTCGCTGAGCGGCGCAGGCATACCCGGCGACTGACCCGCAGTCGCGCACCGCGCCCGTCCAGGTGCCGAAGGCCAACAGCCGGGGCGATCCGGTGAGCCCATCGCCCGGTCAGGTGCCGGAGCGCAACGCACGGGACAGTCCCAGCGCGGCGGTCCGTACCGCCGGAGCGAGCTGGGCGGGCCGGAAGCGGCTGCGGGGCACGGCGACCGACAGCGCCGCCACCGCCACCGGCCCGTCGAAGACGGGTGCCGCGATGCAGCTGACGCCCAGGGCGGCCTCTTCCTCCTCGTAGGCCAGGCCCGCAACCTGAGCCTGCTCGATGGCGGTGCGCAGCCGCTCCGGATCGGTGACCGAGTGCGGTGTGAGGCGAGGGAGGGGCGTGTCCAGCACCTCCTCCGTCAGCTCCGCGCCGGAGAAGGCCAACAGGGCCTTGCCGACGCCCGTGCAGGTCAGGGGAAGCCGACCGCCGATCCGGGAGGGGAGCCGCAGGGCGCCGTGGCCGTGGATGCGCTCCACGTAGACCACCTCGTGGCCTTCGCGCACCCCCAGATGGACGGTCTCGTGCGTGGCCTCGAACAGGTCCTGCAGAAAAGGCAGGGCAGCCTCGCGCAGATCATGCCGGCGCGGCACGAGCGAACCGAGTTCGAAGAGCTTGCCGCCGAGCCGGTAGCCCTCCGCATCGCGTTCGAGCAGACCGAGCCGGACCAGTTCGCCACACAGCCGGAACGCCGTGGTCTTGGTCAGACCTGCCCGCTCAGAGAGTTCTGTGAGGCGGAACATGCCGCCGTCCGGCCGGAAGCAATCCAGGACCGCCATTGCCTTGTCCAGCATGTTTCCCTGTGCGCTGTTCCGTGTCATGGAACATATTTTGCCGTCCTTCACGAGGTGCGCCTATACCTGGCATGCGTCGCCTGCGTCTCATGCGTCGCCTCGACAGTCGGCACGCCCGTACCGATCCCCACACCAGATCCGCTCCCTTCCGGAGGTAATCCGCATGCCCATCCCGCAGCCCCCTCGCACCGCTCCGGACAGGGGCGAAGTATGAACGCCCACGACTCCGCCGGTGCGGTGGCGGGGGCGGCGGCCGTCCTGGCCGAAGCCTCCCGCACCGGCGTCCCGTGCCGTCCGGTGCGTGATCTGCTGCCCGAGGCGGACATCGAGGCCGCCTACGCGGTGCAGCGGCTGAACGTCGAGCGAGGCGTCGCCGCCGGGCGGCGCCCGGCAGGTCGGAAGATCGGCCTGACCTCACCCGCCGTGCAACGCCAACTCGGCGTCGACCAGCCCGACTTCGGAGCCCTGTTCGCCGACATGGCGGTGCCCGAGGGGCAGCCGATCGCCCCCGGCCGGCTGGTGCAGCCGAAGATCGAGGCGGAGGTCGCCCTGGTACTCGGCGCGGACCTGCCGCACCGGGACCCGACCGTCGCCGACCTGTTGCGGGCCACGGCGTTCGCCGTGCCCGCGCTGGAGGTCGTCGACAGCCGCATCGCCGACTGGGACATCACCATCGTCGACACGGTCGCCGACAACGCCTCCTGCGGCCTGTTCGTCCTCGGCGGCGCCCCCGTACCGCTGGACCGGGTCGACCTGCGCGGCGTACGGATGACCCTGACCAGAAACGGCGAGACCGTCTCGCAGGGTACCGGCGTCGACTGCCTGGGCAGCCCGCTCACCGCCGCCCTCTGGCTCGCCTCCACGCTCGCCGGCCTGGGCGAGCCGCTGCGGGCCGGCGACGTCGTCCTGACCGGCGCGCTCGGCCCGATGGCGGTCGCCGCCGAAGGCGACGAGTTCACCGCCCACATCGAAGGACTCGGCACGGTCACCACCGCGTTCGACGCCCCCGCCACGGAAGGAACCGGAGCATGACCACGAAGGTCGCCGTCATCGGCTCGGGCAACATCGGCACCGACCTCATGATCAAGATTCTGCGGCTCTCCGACTCTCTGGAGATCGCCGCCATGGTCGGCATCGACCCCGACTCCGACGGCCTGGCCCGCGCCCGGCGGCTGAAGGTCGCGACCACCCACAAGGGCGTGGACGGCCTGGTCGAGCTGGACGAGTTCGCGGACGTGTCCCTCGTCTTCGACGCCACCTCCGCCGGCGCGCACAAGCGCCACGACGAGGTGCTGCGCACGCTGGGCCGCTCGGTCGTCGACCTCACCCCTGCCGCGCTCGGCCCGTACGTCGTGCCGCCGGTCAACGGCGAGGCCCACCTGAGCGCGCCCAACGTCAACATGGTCACGTGCGGCGGGCAGGCCACCACCCCCATCGTGGCCGCCGTCGCGGACGTGACCCCGGTCCACTACGCAGAGATCGTCGCCTCCATCTCCTCCCGTTCGGCGGGCCCCGGCACGCGGGCCAACCTCGACGAATTCACCGAGACCACCTCGTCGGCCATCGAGCAGGTCGGCGGCGCGGCCCGCGGCAAGGCGATCATCGTCCTCAACTCCGCCGAGCCGCCCCTCATCATGCGGGACACGGTGCACTGCGTCATCGGTGACTGCGACGACGCCGCAGTGACCGCCTCCGTGGAGGAGATGGTCGCGCGCGTCCAGACGTACGTCCCCGGCTATCGCCTCAAGCAGAAGGTGCAGTTCGAACGCGTCGCCGTCGACAGCCCACTGCGCTCCCTGCTGCCGGCCGACTCCCGGTCCGGCCAGGCCGCCAAGGTGTCGGTGTTCCTCGAAGTGGAGGGCGCCGCCCACTACCTGCCCGCCTATGCAGGCAACCTCGACATCATGACCTCGGCCGCCCTGCGCACCGCCGAGCGCATGGCCGCCCACCGCGCCACGAAGGTGGTCTCCCGATGACCGCACTGCCACAGAACGCCCTGTACGTGCAGGACGTGACCCTCAGGGACGGCATGCACGCCGTCCGCCACCGCTACACCGTCGAGCAGGCCCGCACCATCGCCGGCGCACTCGACGCCGCCGGAGTCGCCGCGATCGAGATCGCCCACGGCGACGGTCTGTCCGGCTCCAGCATCACCTACGGCGTCGGCGCCCACACCGACTGGGAGTGGATCGAGGCCGTCTGCGACGCCGTGACCCACGCGGTGCCCACCACCCTTCTCCTGCCCGGCATCGGCACCGTGCACGACCTGCGCCGCGCACACGCGCTCGGCATCCGCTCGGTACGTGTCGCCACCCACTGCACCGAGGCCGACATCTCCGCCCAGCACATCGCCGCCGCCCGCGACCTGGGCATGGACGTGGCCGGCTTCCTGATGATGTCCCACATGGCCGACCCCGCCGAACTGGCCCAGCAGGCCCGGTTGATGGAGTCCTACGGCGCGCACTGCGTCTACGTCACCGACTCCGGCGGCCACCTCACCATGGACGGCGTACGCGACCGCGTCCGCGCCTACCGCGACGTTCTCGATCCGTCCACCGAGCTGGGAATCCACGCCCACCACAACCTCGGGCTCGGCGTGGCCAACTCGGTCGTCGCCGTCGAAAACGGCGTCACCCGCGTCGACGCCTCCCTCGCCGGCCAGGGAGCCGGAGCCGGCAACTGCCCCCTGGAAGCATTCGTCGCGGTCGCCGACGTGATGGGCTGGGAGCACGGCTGCGACCTGTTCCCCCTGATGGACACCGCCGACGACGTCGTACGCCCCCTCCAGGACCGCGAGGTGCGGGTCGACCGCGAGACCCTCACCCTCGGCTACGCCGGCGTGTACTCCAGCTTCCTGCGCCACGCCGAGCAGGCCGCCGGCCACTACGGCATCGACGCCCGCGCCATCCTCATCGAGGTCGGTCGACGCAAGCTGGTCGGCGGCCAGGAAGACATGATCACCGACATCGCCCTCGATCTCGTAGCAGCCCGCACCACCGCCTGACCCGAAAGCCGCACGCGGTCGGTTTCCTGGGAGGACGCAATCGGAAGCCGAGCGCGAAGCGGCGCGGGGGCCACAACCGCCTTCGCGCCGCCCTCCAGATCCGCACGGCCCGGCGCTCCCGCACCGCCGGGCCACGCGCGGATCGGGCGAGGCCGATCCGCTGGTAGAGGGTCAGCTTGTCCTTGGCGAGCTCTTCGCCACCTGAGACGTGGCTCCTGCGGGCTGTGGTCCGGGGATGTACTGGTCGGCCCAGGCGCTGATGATGTGGGCGGCTCGCTGTGCTTGTCCTCGGGCGGTCAGGAGATGGTCCGCTCCTTCGAGGGAGACGAAGCTTCGCGGGTGCCGTGCCTCGCGGAAGATCTCTCCGGCGTTGTCGATGTGGACGGTGTCGTCGGTCGGCGAATGCAGGACGAGGAGTGGTAGGTCCAACTCGCCGATCCGGTCCCGCAGGTGAGCACGGCGGACGTCTTCGACGAAGGCGCGCTTGAGGACCAGGGTCCGCCCGCCGACGAACCACTCGTGCGCCCCGTCACTGAGCACGCGGTCCACGACCGCGTCGTACTGTCGCTCGACATGGCTGGGATCGACCGGCGCCCCGATCGTGGCGACCGCGCGGACGCCGGTGGCCTCGGCCGCCGCGGCGAGGACGGCGGCGCCTCCCCATGAGTGCCCCACCAGCAGGTCTGCCGGAGTCCCACGCTCCGCCATCATGGCCGCGGCACGGATCGTGTCCTGGACCTTGACGGTGAAGGAACCGTCCCCCCAGTCGCCGTCGGAGTCCCCGATCCCGAGGTTGTCGAAGCGCAGCATGCCGATCCCCTCGCGTGCCAGCTGCTTGCTGACACGCGACGCGGCCGGCGAGCCCTTGCCGAGCGTGAATCCGTGCACGAATATCCCCCAGCCGCGGATCTCGCCGTCCGGCAGGTCGATCGCTCCGGCCAGTTCGGGGCCGACGACGCTCGGGAATCTCACTTTTTCGCTCATGTTGTGATCACCTAGGCAGGGGCTGTACGTGGAGCAGGCAAGACAAGAGTGCCACCGGCCGGCGCCACGCGCGCGCTCCGGGCAGGGGAGCGGCGAGCGCGGTGCCTGCCTGATCGGCGCGTCAGGCGGTCGGCTTCTGGTCGGAGGACTGCGTGGTGGTGAGCAGTGCCGTGATCTCCTCGGCGAGGTGCGGGCCGAGCTCGCCCCAGCCGTCCTTGTAGCCGTAGACGCCGGCCAGGGTGCGGGCCTCGTAGTCGCCGTTCATGATCTCGATGTCGGTGGCCGTGATGAGCGCCGGGTGGGCGACACCGACGGCCGCCGAGACCTTCATCAGTTCCTTGCGGAGGGTCCGCAGGTAGACAGCGGCCCGGGTGGCCTTCGAGGTCGGGTCGAGGCCGCGGGCCAGCCACGGGCTCTGGGTGGCGATGCCGGTGGGGCACTTGTCGGTGTGGCACTTCTGCGCCTGGATGCAGCCGATCGACAGCATCGCCTCTCGGGCCACGTTGATCATGTCGGCACCCAGAGCGAAGGCGACCACGGCGTTCTCGGGCAGGCCGAGCTTGCCGGAGGCGATGAACGTCAGGTCGTCGGTCAGCCCCCGCTCGGCGAAGACGCCGTAGACCCGGGAGAAGCCCATCCGGAAGGGCAGCGACACCGAGTCGGAGAAGGTGAGCGGCGCCGCCCCGGTGCCGCCCTCGCCGCCGTCGATGGTCACGAAGTCGACACCACGGTCACCCCGCGCCATCAGCGTGGCCAGCTCCTGCCAGAACTCCATCTCGCCCACCGCGCTCTTGATCCCGACCGGCAGGCCGGTCTCGGTGGCGAGCAGTTCGACGAAGTCGAGCATCGAGTCGACGTCGCCGAACGCGGTGTGCCGCGACGGGGAGGCGCAGTCCTCGCCGAGCGGGATGCCGCGGATCCCGGCGATCTCCGGTGTCACCTTCGCGCCCGGCAGCATTCCGCCCAGCCCGGGCTTGGCACCCTGGGAGAGCTTGATCTCTATCGCCTTGACCGGGGCGCCGGCGACCACGTCCTTGAGCTTGTCGATGTGGAAGCTGCCGTCCTCGTTGCGGCAGCCGAAGTAGGACGTACCGATTTGCAGGACGAGGTCGCCGCCGTTGCGGTGGTACGGCGAGAGACCGCCCTCGCCCGTGTTGTGCAGGGTGCCCGCCAGCGCCGCCCCCTTGTTGAGCGCCGTGATCGCCGCGCCGGAGAGCGACCCGAAGCTCATCGCCGAGATGTTCACCACGCTCGCCGGCCGGAACGCCTTGGCGCGCCCGCGCGGCCCGCCCAGCACCTTGGCGGACGGCAGTAGGGCCTGCGGGTCGTGCAGGTCGGGCAACGTGCCGGCGAACGTGCGCTGCTTCAGGTAGGCGTGCCCCTGCGTGTGCTCGACGTCGTTGTCGGTTCCGAACCCGAAGTAGTTGTTCTCCCCCTTCGCCGACGCGTAGATCCAGGTGCGCTGGTCACGGCTGAACGGGCGCTCCTCGTCGTTGGAGGTCACTATGTACTGCCGCAGCTCCGGCCCGATCGTCTCCAACAGGTACCGGGCGTGCCCGAGCACAGGGAAGTTCCGGAGCAATGCGTGCTTCTTCTGGACAAGGTCACGAGCGGCCACCAGCGCCAATGCTGTTGCGGTGGCCGTGGCGATGCTCCGGGCGCGCATGAACGTTCCTCTCCTCGATGCTCGACTCCATTGCCATGCAGTGGAGTCGTCGTGCCGGGCGTTGGGCGGCGGGCACGACCAAGCGGGCGTCAGCGTTCGTCGGAGAACGCGAAGTGATACTAGGGGCTCGCCCGGAACGAGGGGCGCGGGCGGGGTGGTCTTCCCAGTGGTGGGTGGTCCAGGCGCCTCGGAACAGGCCCTGCACGGTGACGCCCGCCTCACACGGCGTAACGGCTGAGCGTCGGCCGAGACCCACCGACGCCGTCGCCTTCCTCGTCGGCCCGTCAGCAAGCTTCATCTCCGGCACCGATCTGCCCGTGGACGGCGGCGTCACGGCACTCGCCGCCGGCTGACGTCACCGGCTCGGCTGATGCCCCTCACCGGCGTCTGCGAGGGCGGGGTCCCCAGGGCCGGCCGTCCGCCCGACAGCTGCACCGGCCCGAACACTGCCTCGGCAACACCGATTGCCGGTGCTCAGCGGCGGTACGCGGTGGTCGCGATCTCGATGAAGGATCGGATCAACGGGTTGGTGTCTCCCTCGTTCCACACCGCCACCACTCGGCTCGGCACCATGTCGGTCAGTGGTACCACGGCCAACTCCGCGGGCAGGTCGTGTCCGAGCGGGGCCAGACCGACCGTGCCGTTCCACAGCACGGCCTGCAGGCATTCCTGGACTGCGCGCACCACTGGGCCCTCGCGCGGCGTGCCGCCGTTCCAGTACGACTGCCAGCCGGGGTCGGTGTCCGGCGGGAACTGGAACCAGCGGCGGTCGCTCAGCTCGGCCAGCCGCAGCCGGTCGCGGCGGGCCAGCGGATCGTCGGCGCGCAGGACCACGCCGACCGGATCGGTCCGCAGCGTCCGCACCGTCAGCGCGGTCTCGTCGAACGGCGCCCGGGTCAGGGCGACGTCGACCAGTCCGGCGCGCAGCCCGCACGTCGGGTCGGTCAGATCGGTCTCGCGGATGTGGATGTCGATGCCGGGATGGTTTCGGCGATAGGCGGCGGCCAGCCTGGACACTCCCGGGTCGGTGCCGTCGCCCAGGATGCCGACGGTGAGGGTCGCGGCGCCGGCTGCCGCGCTCACGCGTACACGGACGCGGTCGGCATGGCCGAGCAGGGCCCGTGCCTCGCCGAGCAGCACCGCGCCCACGGGAGTGAGCGTGACGCCGGCCGGCGAGCGGGCGAACAGGAGGGCCCCGACTTCGGCCTCCAACTGCTTGATCGCCCGGCTCAACGGCGGCTGACTCATGTGCAGTCGGGTGGCGGCCCGGCCGAAGTGGAGTTCCTCGGCGACGGCCACGAAGTAGCGCAGGGTCCGTAGCTCCACGCTGCAACGATACCTACGGCGTATCGGCGCTGCGGGACGGGTCTTGGACAGCCGTGGGTCCCCGGCGGTGCACTCGGGGCATGACCGAAGAAGCGAAAACCAGCGAGTCGCAGGCCGCCCCCGCCGTATCGGTGATGGGTCCCGGCGACGGCGAGACGATCGTTCTGGGCACCACGCGTATGCGCGTTCTGGAGGACGGCAGCCACACCGGGCACCGCCTCGCGATCGCCGAGTCCGTCCTCGCCCCGCACACCCAGGGGCCGCCGCAGCACCGCCACGCCCAACACGACGAGGGCTTCTACATCCTCTCCGGCACCGTGCGGTTCACCGTCGGGGACGAGGACCACGACGCCACCGCGGGCACGCTCGTGATGGTTCCGCCCGGCACCCCGCACACCTTCGCCAACCCGTCCCACCAACCTGCTGTCATGCTCAGCACTTTCACCCCCGACCTGTACGTGCAGTACTTTCGAGACCTCCAGACGGTGCTCGCCGGCGGCCGGCCGTTGACGCCACAGGCCAATTTCGACGCGATGAGCCGCTACGCGACCGAGCCTGCCACCGACGTTGCCTGAAGCAGCCGACGGGTCCCCGTGAACCGGTGACCCAACGGGAATCATGAACGGGCACGATGAACATCGCCTACTGGATCGTCGCGGGACTGCTCGCCCTCTCCTACTTCTCTGCGGGCACGCTGAAGGTGATCCGCAGCCGCGATCAGCTCCGACCGATGATGGCCTGGGTCGAACGCATCCCCTTGCCCGCCCTCAGGGCGCTGGGGGTGGTCGAAATACTCGGTCGTCGGCCTCGGCGTCGCGCCGACCGTCATCGCGCTGACACTGTACGGAAGCGATCGAGGCAGCAGCACACTGCCTGGCCCAGCAACCACGGGCCGAGCACGACCGAACCCGGCTTCGGTGACAGACACGCCAACCGCAGGTATGGAGTGCCGACCGCACGCCAGTGGAGGATCAAATGGGGCGGTACACGGCCTGACCTGAGGCGTCACCGCGAAACCACTGCGGACCAGGGGGAATTACGCTTGTACTTCTCGCTGGTCCGCAGTGTTGTCCATGCACTGTTTGCCCTGGATGTCCCCGCCGAGGGCACATCCAGGAGGGGCGCCGGACGTCAGTGCTGCTGGGCCTTGCGGTGGTGGCGGAACGCGAGGTAGCCGCCAGCTGCGAGGAGCATGGCAGCTGCCGTGGACAGCAGGCCGACGGGGGCGCCGTTGCCGGTCTCGGCGAGGTTGCCGCCGCCCTGTGCGGACGGGGAAGCCGAGGGCGCAGCAGGTGCTGGGACGGCGCTTGAGGTGGCGCTCGCGGTGGCGGACGACGTGGGCGAGGCGATCGACTGCGCGGGGCTGGACGGGGTGGCGGATGCCGACGGCTTGCCGCCGCCAGGCTGGGGGGTGTCGTCCTCGCAGTCGGTCCAGAAGACCTTGTGCTTGGCCCGGCCGTGCTCGCCGTCAAAGTTCCAGAACAGCTTGTAGTGGCCGTCGGGCAGGGACAGGTCCTGCGTACGGCTGTGCCCCTCGTCGTCGAGTGTCAGGGAACCGGTCTTGACGGTCGTGCCCTTGACGTCGGCGGTCGGGGCCCAGGCTTCGATGTGCCAGTCGACCTGCTGGCCGCCGTCGAAGCCGAAGGCATCGAGGTAGAAGGTGCACACGTGGGGCTCGTTCTTGCGGAGTTCCTCGCCGGTCTTGGCGTCGTGGATCTTCACGGTGCCGTTGTCGCCGGGCGTAGCGGCGTACGCAGAAGGGGCGATCAGCAGGGCCGAGGCCACGGCGGCCGTGAGCGTGCCTGCGGAAACAAACGGGCGCATGGGCATTCCATTGGGAGAAGAGGAGGGTTGCCGTGGGGGGCGGCTCAGCTTCCTGCGCCCCCAGGAGACCGTCAAGGCACCTCAAAACGCTTATGCCACATAGCTCATTGCTCGCCCCATTCGTCCCGCATAACAATTGGGTACGGGCACCGCTGCCCTCAACTGCATCCTCGTTGGCGGCATGCGCCGTTGGTGCCGCCGATGCCCTGCGAGCGCAACGGCGCGGTCACGACTCCGGGTGACTGCCCTGACGGGGATGCGTGGCACGGCGTATGAGCAGCCACCCCGCGAGGTCGTCTCCGATGGTGGCGAGCAGGAGTCGGCTGCGAAGTGGATCGAGCTCCACCGCGGAGTTTTTGCACACGACATTCGTTTTCATGTAGCTTCGGGGGTCAACCCGTTTTCCCGATCCATCTCTCGGAGGTTTCCGCCGTGGCCGTGCCCAAGCGCAAGATGTCCCGCAGTAACACCCGCCACCGCCGCGCGCAGTGGAAGACGAGCACTCCGGAACTCGCCCCGATCCACGTGGACGGTGTCGAATACCAGGTGCCCCGGCGCCTCGTGCGTGCCTACGAACGCGGGTTGCTGCCGCTGCCCGGGAAGAGCTGACGGCACGTCCGCCGCCACAGCACCACCCCCGTACCCCGCTCCGTACGAGAACCGAGGAAGCCGTCCCGTGTCAGCCCCCGCCGCGCCGTCCCCCCGCCGTCTGCCCGTCAGTGTGCTGTCCGGATTCCTCGGCGCGGGGAAGACCACGCTGCTCAATCACGTCCTCAATAACCGCGCGGGGCTGCGTGTGGCGGTGATCGTGAACGACATGAGCGAGGTCAACATCGATGCGGTGCTGGTGCGGGACGGGGGAGCGGCGCTGTCGCGTACCGAGGAGCGGCTGGTGGAGATGACCAACGGCTGCATCTGCTGCACGCTGCGGGACGACCTGCTGGAGGAGGTGGAGAGGCTCGCCCGCGCGGGCCGGTTCGACTACCTGCTCATCGAGTCCAGCGGCATTTCCGAGCCCATGCCGGTGGCCGCCACGTTCTCCTTCGCGCGCGACGACGGCGCGATGCTCGCGGACGTCGCGGCTCTGGACACCATGGTCACGGTCGTCGACGCCGCCAACTTCCTGCCCGAGCTGGCGCGGGGAGACGAACTGACGGAGCGGGGCCTCGACCAGTACGAGGACGACGAGCGCACGGTCAGCGATCTGCTGATGGACCAGGTCGAGTTCGCCGATGTCATTGTGCTCAACAAGCTCGACCTGGTCACCGACGCGGAAGCCGACCGGTTGCGAGCCGCGCTGGCCCGGCTGAACCCCTCCGCCCGGATCGTGCCCGTCAGCCACGGGAAGATCGACCCGGTCCGCGTTCTCGGCACCGGGCGCTTCGACGTGGAGAAGGCTCAGCAGGCCCCGGGCTGGGTCGCCGAACTCAACGGTGACCACGTCCCGGAGACCGAGGAGTACGGAATCTCCAGCCTCGTCTTCCGCGCCGATCGTCCCTTCCACCCCGAGCGGTTGTGGCGCTTCGTCGCCGAGGACCTGGACGGCGGAGCGTACGGCGACATCCTGCGTTCCAAAGGCTTCTTCCGGCTTGCCACCCGTCCCGCCGTCACCGGGCTGTGGTCCCAGGCCGGCGTCGTCGCACGCTTCGAGCCGGCCGGGGTGCGCAGCGGGGAGCAGCAGGCGCAGGAGCTGGTATTCATCGGCACCGGCCTGCGCAAGGAGGCTCTGGCCGAACGGCTCACCGCCTGCCTCCTCAACGACGGTGAGTCGGTTGCCGGGCTGTGCGACCCGTTCCCGTCCTGGGAGACGTACGGCATCGACGACGCCTGTGAGCACGAGCCCGCGTCCGAGTACCTCCACGCGGACTGAAGCGGACCTGATCGCCGGACACCTGGACCGTGCCGGATCGGTGTGCCCCGGCGGCTTGATCGGTCTCGTGCCGTCCAGGCGAGAGGGGCTGAACGCCTGGCGCACTGGTGGTGTGCCGGGGCTGCTGCGGCAGCGCACGGCAAGCACCCCGGCATCGACCACCAGTGGCAGCCGGAGCGGCTGCTGGTGGCCACCACGGAGTCCGGCGGACGGTTGGCGGTCCGTACGAGCGACTGCCTCGAACCGTGCGGCCCGCGACATCGGCCCGTACTCCGCCGCCGGGAACTGCGGGGAACGTCCGCACGGTTGCCGGCCGCGGACCGCGTTCCTCAGGGGCTGCGACCACGGCCCGTATCGCATCGAGCAGCTGCGGCTCGGGGCGCGCGATCTGCCTGCGGACGCGGACCCGGGCTGATGCGAAGGTGTCGCCCGGGGGACCCGGACGGCATGGCGCCCCGCATCTGGCGCCCGGATCCGGTCTCGGCGGCAACGGGTGGGCCGTTGGGTGTCAGGTCGGCCTGGTGGCTGTCACCAGCTGCTCTTCGTCACGCCGGGGAGTTCGCCGGCGTGTGCCATCTGGCGCAGGCGGATGCGGGAGAGGCCGAAGGCGCGCAGGTGGCCGCGGGGGCGGCCGTCGACGGCGTCGCGGTTGCGCACCCGCGTGGCGCTGGCGTCACGTGGCTGGCGGCGCAGCTCCTGCTGGGCGGCTGAGCGTGCCTCGTCGGGCGTGGCGGGGTTGGCGATGATGCCCTTCAGCTCGGCGCGGCGCTCGGCGTAGCGGGCGACGATCTCGCGTCGCTGCTCGTTCTTGGCGATCTTGCTCTTCTTCGCCATCAGATCTTTCCTCCTCGGGCGCGGATGCGGGCCACGGCGGCCTCGACGCCGATCGCGTCGACGGTCTTGATGCCCTTGGCGCTGAGCGTGAGCCGGACGTGGCGGTTCTCGCTGGGTAGCCAGTAGCGCTTGCGCTGGATGTTGGGGTCGAACCGCCGGTTGGTGCGACGGTGTGAGTGGGAGATCGCCCTACCGAAGCCGGGTTGCCGGCCGGTGAGTTGGCAGTGAGCGGACATGGCCCCTCTTGTCGTGTGGTGGTCGATACCGCGGCACCGTAGCACCTTAATGAAAATGAAAACCACTTGTGTATGCTGCGGGGCATGGCAAGGAACGAACTACGCCCGATCATCAAGCTCAGGTCCACCGCCGGCACCGGATACACCTACGTGACCCGCAAGAACCGCCGTAATGACCCGGACCGGCTGACGCTGCGCAAGTACGACCCGGTCGTCGGCCGGCACGTCGATTTCCGCGAGGAGCGCTGACCCCATGAAGCCCGGAATCCACCCCGAGTACCGGCCTGTCGTCTTCCGCGACCGAGCCGCCGACCACGCCTTCCTGACCTTCCCCCATTGCCTCAAGGGCATGGGAGGTGCCCCCATCACGGCGACCGGTGACAAGGTCGTCGAGTGGGAGGACGGCAACACCTACCCCGTCATCGACGTCGAGATCTCCTCGGCGAGCCACCCCTTCTCCACCGGCACCCAGTGGGTCCTGGACACGGCGGGCCGCGTGGAGCGCTGCGAACGCCGCTACGGGCGGAGGGAACGGTGAGCGTTGCTTCGCCCCGCCTGCCCGTGGCGATCGTCGGCGGACTGTGCGAAGGCGCCCGGCGTGCGGCTGTCGGCGACATCCTGCGCTCCGTGCCCGGCACCGTCGTACTCCACCACGATCTGTCGGCCGGACCCGAAGGCTCGGTGCATCGCACCATCCGTGATCTGGACGGTCCCGTCAGCAGCGATCACACGCCCCTGGTCAACGACTGCGCATGCTGCGCGCTGCGCGAGGACCTGGTTCCCGAACTGGTGCGGCTCGCCGGTGCCGGAACGTACCGGCTGGCCGTCGTCGAACTGTGGGACTCCGTCGAGCCGCAGGCCATGGCCGCCGTCATCGCGGCCGAGAGCGAAGCGCTGGAGCTGACCGGAGTGGCCACCGCGGTCGACCCGGCCCTGGTCCTGCCGTACCTGTCGAACGGGGACGATCTGGCCGAGGCCGGTCTCGCCGCTGCTCCCACCGATCAGCGCACCATCGCCGACACCTTCGCCCGGCAGATCGAGTACCCCACGGTGCTCGCCCTCGCCGAAGGCGACGAACCGGCGGACGACGCCGACCTCGCACTGCTCGCCCAACTCACCCCGGCTGCACGGCGTTGGCGGGTGGGCGAGGGCACGCTCGGTCCCGCCCTGCTGGCCGGGTTCGATGTCGAGGCCGCAGCGGCACGGCAGCATCCGTCCTGCGCGCTGCTGCCACAGGAAGCCGACGAACACGGCGTCGACACTCTCGTGTGGCGGCGAGACCGACCGTTCCACCCCGGGCGGCTCTACGCGGCCCTGGAGGATCTGGTCTGCGCCGCAGCCCGTATCCGGGGCCGGTTCTGGCTGGCCGACCGCCCCGACACGCTACTGGCGTGGGACGCCGCCGGTGGCGCGCTGTGCGTGGAGTCCGCCGGGCCCTGGCTGGCCGCGCTGCCGGACGCCGCATGGGAGATGGTGCCCGCGGAACGCCGCATCGCGGCCTCGCTGGACTGGCACTCGGAACACGGGGACCGCTGCCAGCACCTCACCTTCACCTCTCCCGGACTCGACCGGGAGAACCTGCTGATCCTGTTGGACTCCTGCCTGCTGACCGACGCCGAGTACGCGGCCGGATCAGAGGCGTGGAAAGACCTCTCGCACGCCTTCGACGAACTCCTCGACCCGGTCGGCTGAACGCGTACCGCCCGAAACCCTGAGAAAGGACCTGTATGGCCCGCCGCAGCAACCTCAAGTCCACGGCCGTCAAGCGCAAGGTCAACCCGCTGGACGCCGCAGGCATCACGTACATCGACTACAAGGACACCAACCTGCTCCGGAAGTTCATCTCCGACCGCGGCAAGATCCGCAGCCGCCGGGTGACCCATGTGACGAAGCAGCAGCAGCGGCAGATGGCCCGCGCCATCAAGAACGCCCGTGAGATGGCCCTCATCCCCTACGGCTCCCGGTAACCGACCTCGATGCGAAGCATTCCGCCGGCAGTGGCGTGGGGACGCCGGGCCGCCCACACACTCGTGACCGTGATCGCCGGGGTGGGCGCGTGAGCCTCGGCGGAGGGCCGGTCCGGGGCCTGCGCACCGTGGTCTGCGGCAACTCCCCGCAGGCGCGTGAGGCTGTCGTTCTCGGCCCGGCTGGCTGCCACCCGGTCTTGCCCGTTCCCGCCTCTCCCTCGACGAGCACCAGCACCGGCGCACCCGCTGCGGCCCACGCGAGCGGCTCGTGGAGCGGCACCTCCCCGGTCCCGGCGAGGACCGGGGAGGTACCTCGTGCATCAGCTCTTGACGAGCTTCCCCATGGCAGAGACCTCATCGACGTCACCGGTGTCGAAGAAGCTCCACGGCACGGTGAAGAAGCCGCCGTCTCCCCAGTTGCCGCCCCAGCTGTTCTCGATCTTCACGCCCTTGTCGTTGTAGCCGACGATGGTCACCTCGTGCCCGCCTTCGACCGGGTCGCTGTTGGACTTCCCGGGGAGGTAGCTGTAGCTCGACGCGGTCTCGGCGTCCATGTCCATGAAGCTCTTGTGCACTGTGAACCCGATCGGCACCGGCATGCCCTGCGATATCGCGTCCTGTATGGCGGCCTTGGCCTTCGAGCCGCTCGTAGGCAGCTGTGTCCACCCCGACAACGTGTAGTGTGCCGCGTTCGCACGCTCGTTGTCGTCGGGCTGGGTCGTGTAGTCGAAGTCGCCCTGCCAGTAGTCGTCCTTGGTGTCGATGCCCTGCTTCTGTTCCATGGGCAGTGCGACGCTGGCCCAGGTGCCCTGGTCGTTGCCCTGAGCGATCTGCGAGTAGATGAACATCGGCGCCATCGGGGAGCCGCTGATGCCCTGCTCCTTCATCAATATGCCGTAGCCGGAGTAACCGGTGGCCCAGGTGACGCAGGAACCGACTCTTCCTTGGTCTCCGGGCGAGAGCGCGTACGTGCTCAGGTCGAAGCTCGACGGTACGTCACCGGACCGCGTGCGCGGTGCCTGCAACGCCCCGTGCTTCACCGGTGACTTGGGGGCCTTGTGCGCTCTGAGCGCGGCGAGGTCGAGGCCCATTCCGTGTTCGTGCTGCTGGGAATGGACGGGCGCGGGATTGGCCGCGGTCGCGTTGGTGGCGACCACAGTCGCCAAGCAGGACACCGCGAGGGCGGTGCCGACGCTGAGGGTTCGCTTGATACGCACGTTTCGACTCCTTGATGTGAACTGCTGAAAGCGGCAGGGGTGGTGGATTGCGGTCGTGAGGGCGCCAAACCATCGCGAGTGCAGCCCACTGCTCGAATTGCCGTTGCGCTCGGGGATTTCACGAGCGGCGGATCGAGGCATGGCTGCATCACCGCAAGGCGGCTGGCTGTTGTCGGATCTGTGATCCGGTGAGCGCGAAAGCACGACGCCAATGGGTGGTCCGCGCGGGCGTGGGGGAGGTGGCACGGTGGGGCTCCTGTGTCAGGAACATGCCAATACGAAGGTCCGGTCATGCCTGGAAACTGGTCGCAGTCATGCCGAGTGAAGGGGGGTGGGAGACGCCAGGGTCGCTCAACGGCGCTGTGGGGGGATTCGGTTGATGGTCCGGCCGTCGACCCGCGCAGAAGTAAAGCAAGGCCCTGTATTCCCAGTCAATGCTCGGTACCAAGCAATTTATTCACCGCGTCATCCAGGCGTCACTGCTGGATGGTCTTTCAGGTTTACCTGCAAGTACTTGCCGCTCCATGCATTCCCGCAGGTAAACCCGGTCAAGGACGTCGCCGACCGGGTTGTCCGGTTACTGGTAACTACCCTGCGACCGCGCTGAGTTATGGAGTCGGCGCGGCTTCCCGCGTTGTGGCCCCACCGCCACGAGAGCACCAAATGGATTTGTCCAGCCGGGTTCAATACCTGCTTACCGAGCTGGTTTGCGGCAGGCTTTAGTGAACTTCCTTGAGGTGTACCAGGTGTACTTCGCATGCTCGCTATCGCAACGTTCCGATGCGACGGCCGGCCCGGGGCTGCCGGCCGTCTTGTACGCGCGCTGACCAGGACGCGGGTGTCGAGCGCCTCGGCATCACACCCGCACCGGCTGGGGCTGAGGCCCTCACCGCTGCTTGTGTGCTCAGCAGCGTCCGACCAGACGCGACACAGAAATCCGGACCGGTCCCGCGGGGCAGCGGCCGACGGCCGCCCGACCGGTCCCGGCTCGTCTCTCTCCTGCGGTCACCCGCTTTGCCCGGCCTGTTTTCCTCCGTTCGGGCTGCCGTTGCCCGCCGCGTCCACACCGGGAAGCACGGTGACGTACGGCACGCCGGTGCGCGGATGCTCGGTCACCTCCGCCTCGACGCGGTAGACCTCGGCCAGCAGCGCGGGCGTGAACACCTCCACGGGGCTTCCGCTCGCGACCACCCGGCCGCCATCCATCACGCAGATCCGGTCGCAGAAGGAGGCGGCCAGGTTGAGATCGTGCAGCGCCACGACGGCGGTGACGCTCAGCCTCCGGACGAGCCGCAGCACATCGAGCTGATGACGCAGGTCCAGGTGGTTGGTCGGCTCGTCCAGCACCATCGTTCCCGTGCGCTGTGCGAGCGCACGGGCGATCAGGACCCGCTGCTTCTCCCCGCCCGAGAGCTGGTCGAACGGCGCGTGTGCCAGGGCGCCGACGTGCAGTTCCTCCAGCGCTCGCAGGATGATGTCGCGGTCGTCCGTGTCATCTCCCGCGAACGCCCGCTTGTGCGGCGTGCGGCCCATGGCGACCACGTCGTACACGGTGAGCTCGAAGTCCCCGGCGGTTTCCTGCAAAACGGCCGCCAGTTGCTGCGCGAGCCGTTTGCCGCGCATCCGCCAGACATCCGTCCCGTCCAGCAACACCCGCCCGGAGGTGGGACGCTGCGCCCGGTAAAAGGTGCGCAGCAGCGTCGACTTTCCGGCCCCGTTGGGACCCACGAGCGCCACCATCTCGCCGGGCGCCACGTGCAGGGACACCTGGTCGACCAGGGTTGTGCCGTTCACCACGACGGAGACCGCTTGGGCGTCGAGCGTCCCGGCCGCGGCTGTCTCGATGGTCGTCACCGGGCCGCCTTCCGTCGCATGAGCCACAGGAAGAACGGGCCGCCGACCAGGGCGGTGAGAATGCCGACGGGTATCTCCTCCGGACTCATCATGGTGCGCGCGGCCAGGTCGGCGGCGATCAGGAAGGCCGCGCCGAGGAGCGCGGCGGCCGGCAGTGCACGGCGATGGTCGGCGCCCACCAGCAGCCGGACCACGTGCGGCATGATCAGCCCGACGAAGCCGATCTGCCCGCTGACCGCGACGATCGTGCCGATCATCAGCGCGACAAGGGTGAAGAGCGCGGCCCGGAAGCGGTGCACGTCCAGGCCGAGGGCCGCTGCGGCCTCCTCCCCGGCCAGCAGGAGGTTGAGTGAGCGGCAGACGCCGAGCAGGACCGCGGTCCCCAGCAGGACCGCACCCACGGGGATCCACACCGTCGTCCAGGTGGTGCCGGCCAGCCCGCCGAGCATCCAGCGCAGTGCAGCCTGGGTTTTGTGCGGGTCGTTGGAGGTGACGATGAGGAAGCTGGCCAGCGCGGAGAGCACCTCGGCCATGGCCACGCCCGCCAGCACCAGCCGCACCGTGGTCATCCTCCCGCCGGAACGGGCCAGCAGGTGGACGGCGACGAGCGCGGCCAGCGCCCCGCAGAATGCCGCGACGGGAAGCGAGAACATCCCGAACAGCGTGACGTTCAATACCAGCACGAGCACCGCCCCGACCGACGCGCCTGACGAAACGCCGAGCAGCATCGGGTCGGCCAGCGGATTGCGGACCAGGGCCTGCAGCGCCGCTCCGGACACGGACAGTCCCGCGCCCACTGCTGCGGCCAGCAGTACCCGGGGCAGCCGGACGTCGACGACGATCGTGTCGCGCACCGGGGTCCACGTCGGCTCGGCCAGCGCCGGATGCACCCGGTGCAGCAGGATGCTCCAGACCTGGTCGGCCGGGATGCTGATCGAGCCCACCGCGATGCCGGCCGTAGCGGCACCGACCAGCACGACGCCGAGTACGACGAGCACCAAGGAGTAGGGAACCCCGGGCCGGCGCTTGGCGAGTGGCCCGGGCGTCCCCCGCTTACCGGGCCCTTCGACCGCCCCGGCCACCTCCTGCACATCGGTCACGTGAAGCGCCCCGGGTGGAGCTGGCGGGCCAGCGACTCCACGGCCGACGGAACCCGCACGCCGAGCACGGTGGATGACAGCGGCAGTACCGCGAAGCGGCTGTTCTTGATCGCCGGCACGTCCTTCAGTGCTGGGTTGGACAGCAGGAACTTCTTCTTGGCCTCGGCCGACTTGTCGCCGTAGTCGTAGATGATGACGACGTCGGGGGCCCGCTGCGCGACCTGCTCGAACGAGACGTCACCGAAGGGCTTGTTCAGGTCGGCGAAGAGGTTCGTCCCGCCGGCCCGCTTGATCACCTCGTTACCGATGCCCTTGCCGCCCGCGGTGAAGGCGGTCTTGTCGCCGCTGTCGTAGACGACGACCTTGACCGGCGAGGCCCCGGAGAGCTTGCGCTGGACGCCGTTGAGCACGGTGTGCAGACTCCGCACCTGCCGTTCGGCCCGTTCGGGCACGCCGAATATCTTGGCGACGGTACGGATCTCCTCGTCCATCCGGTCCATCGGCACGGGACCCTTGGAGCACTCCCCGATGTTCAGGTGGGTGTTGATCCCGGCCGTGCGCAAGGCGGCGCGGCTGCGCCCCTCCTTCTCGTCGAAGGTGCTGGCGAACCCGCCGTAGACGAAGTCGGGTTCGGCGGCCAGAAGCGTCTCGAACGAGGGGTACTCCTTCGACAGGGTTTTGACCCTGCTGTAGGCGTCCTGGTACTTCGGGAGGATCTTGTCGTCCAGGTACCCTGTGCCCACCATCGACTTCTCCAGACCGAGTGCCAGCATGACTTCGGTCGCGTGCTGGTTGAGTGCGACGGCCCGCTGCGGCGGGCGCTGATAGGTGGTGCGCACACCGCAGTTGGACACGGTGACGGGGAACCCCTTCGGGGCGGGGCCCTCGGACGAGGCGTCGGTCTGCGTGGCGGGACCGCCACAGCCGCACACCGAGATGGCCACCAGCGCGGTCAGCAGCAACGGCAGCGAGCGTCTGCTCTTCATTCGTGTTCCTTCCAGGCTCTTTCAGGAAGCGACGCACGCCGCATCGCGGGAGGCCACGGTTCCGCAAGTTATGTGTAACTGCGACACTGATGCAATAAGAGAGGCTGAGAGCGAGCGTGAGGAGAGAGGGCGCGCGAATGCATGAGCCCGGCGTACGCGAACCAGCCCCGGCGGCCGCGCACATCCCGCTTCCTTCCGCGACCGACCCGGGCGAGGCGCCCATGATGACCACGGTCATACTCGCTCAGATCTCCGCCATCGGTCCCTACTTCAAGGTGTCCAGCGGGCCACGGCCCGATGCCGCGGACTTCTCACCGCTTATCGACCTGCACAGGGAACAGAGGGCGCTGGAAGCCTCCGTCACTGCCATGGGCACACGACTCGGCACCGACCAGCAACGGGTGGCCGCCTCCGGCCCTCCACATCGGAACGGCGGCCCGCCTGTGGTCGGTCGCCCTGGCCGCCACCGTACTGACAGGTGAGGTGCCCGACCTCGCGCCCGAACGGCTGTGGTGGCGGGCGGCCGCCTCCGGCCCGATCGACCTCTGGCTGCCCAAGATGCCTGCCGTGTCCCGCGGCGACGACCTGCCCGACGCCCTGTACGACAGCATCGTCGTACGCCACCTGCGGCCACTGGACGAGGCGATGCGCCGGCACTTCGGACTCTCACCAAAGGTGCTGCAGGGCAACGCCACCTCCGCGCTCATGGGCGCCGTACGCACTCTGACCAGGCGCGCTCCGCATGCCCCGCACCCGCCGCTCCCGCTCGCCACCGCCCTACTGGAACGGGAGCCCCTCGCGAGCGCGGGCACCCTCATCCTCGACCCCCTCGAATACCGTCGTCACAACTGCTGCCTCTACTACCGGGTCTCGGGCTCCGGATACTGCGACGAGTGCGTTCTCCACCGCAGGGGGCACTCTTCACGCGGCGCCGAGCGCGTCAACTCGGCCATTACGTAGTCGTCCTGCGCAGAAGCCGACCGACAACGGTGCCGTGGGCCGTTGACGATGATCCTTCAGGTGTCTCGACGACCATGCGGCCACCCCCTGGCTGGAATCTGCGGGTGGCTTGGCATGATGTTCGCGCTGTTGGCCGCGCTGGCGGCCGCTGCCGGCCGGTCGTTGCACCGGTTGCTGCGTCTCTTCGCCGCGGGTGCTGTGGTGGCCGTGCCGGCTGGTGGAACACGGCGTTCCCGGCACCCCGTGGCGCCCAGACATCTGCACCTGGCGGTGGTCCGGCACGCGCTCGTCCGGCGCGGGCCTCCGCTGTCCTTCTCGTACTGATCACCGCGTGTCGTGCAGGCTCTTCAACCCGGGCCCGAGCGGGCAGCGCCGACCGCACTGCGCACCGTCCACGCCGCGCCCGCGAGCACAGCACGATAGGTTGCTCATCCTGACGCTGGACTGGCTGGTGATCCGCCGACTCGCTCCCCCCGCTGCGCCGCTTCTTCGGCTGAACAACAGCCGGGAGGAGGCACGCTCCACTCATGTGACGCGTGCCCCTCGCCCCCCGGCCGATGAGACAGGTCACGCGATCGTCTACAAAGTCTCCACGGGTGAGGCTCTGACCTGCGCGTACCCCACTCCGGGCGCGGTCGGCGGCCATGCCCCGAGGGCTCTTTCTGACCCGGGTGTAAGGATCGTGTCAAAGAGTCGGTAGCTTGGCCCGGTGAGTGAGAAGACCCTGCAGCACCGGATCGATGGTCCCGATGACGCCCCCGTCCTCGTACTGGGCGCCGCGCTCGGCACCACCTGGCACATGTGGGACCGGCAAATCCCCGAGCTGACCCGCCACTGGCGCGTCATCCGTTTCGACCTGCCCGGACACGGCGGCTCGCCCGCCCACGCGGCGTCCTCCATCGCCGAACTGGCCGACCGGCTGATGGCCACCCTCGATGCTCTGGGCGTGGACCGCTTCGGCTACGCCGGCTGCAACATCGGCGGCGCCCTCGGCACCCAGCTGGCGCTCACCCGGCCGCACCAGGTCACCTCGCTGGCGCTGGTCTCCACGTCACCGCGCTACGGCACCGCCGACGCCTGGCGGCAGCGCGGCGTGGTCATCCGTACCAACGGACTCGAACCGATCGCCCGCACCGCGCCCGAGCACTGGTTCACCCCGGGCTTCGCCGGCGCCCAGCCCGCCATCGTCGAATGGGCCGTCCAGATGGTGCGGACCACCGACCCCGGCTGCTACATCGCCGCCTGCGAGGCGCTGGCGTCCTTCGACGTACGGTCCTCCCTCGGCCGGATCGGGGTGCCCACCCTGGTCGTCGTCGGCTCCGAGGACCAGGTCACGCCCACCACCGACGCCCGTACCCTCGTCGCCGGCATACCGGACGCGAGCCTGGCGCTGGTGCCCGGCACCTCCCACCTCGCGCCCGTCGAGCAGCCCTCGGCCGTCACCGAACTCCTCATCCGGCACTTCTCCAGTGCCTGGCACGACAAGCCGGGCCCCGGTGGTCAGGCCGCGATCGGCGCCGCCGCGCCCAAGCCGCAGCTCGCGCCCCCGCCGCCCCCGCAGGCGCCGCCCGCCGCCATAGAGTCCGGCTTCGCCGGGCCCGTGCAGGACCGCGGCGCCACCTACGAAGCGGGCATCAAGGTCCGCCGTGAGGTGCTCGGTGACGCCCATGTCGACCGGGTCGAGGCCGCCGCCGACGACTTCACGGGCGAGTTCCACGACTTCCTCACCCGCTACGCCTGGGGCGAGACCTGGACCCGGCCGGGACTGGACCGCCGCACCCGCAGCATCATCACGCTCACCGCGCTGATCGCCCGCGGCCACCAGGACGAACTGGCGCTGCACACCCGCGCGGCCCTGCGCAACGGCCTCACCCCGACGGAGATCAAGGAAGTGCTGCTGCACACCGCCGTCTACTGCGGTGTCCCGGCGGCCAACTCCGCCTTCGCGGTCGCCCAGCGGGTGATCCGGGAGGAGACGACACCGGAGGCCTGAGCCGGGCGGCGGCCGCGGCCCCGCCGGCGGGACGCCGTACCGGCCCACCCGGTGCGTGCCACCGGCCCGTGCCCCACGGCAAGATGGCAGGCATGGAACTCACGAAGAAGACCCATGCCTGTGTCCGGCTGGAGAAGGACGGGCGGACGCTGGTCATCGACCCGGGGGTGTTCAGCGAGGAGGACGCGGCCGTCGGCGCGGACGCGATCCTGATCACCCATGAGCACATGGACCACTTCCACGAGGGCCGGCTGCGGGCGGGCATGGAGGCGAATCCGGGCGCCGAGATCTGGACCCTGGCCAGTGTTGCCGAGCAGCTCTCGGCGGCGTTCCCCGGCCGGGTGCGCACGGTCGGCGAGGGCGACACCTTCACCGCGGCCGGGTTCGACGTGGAGGTGCACGGTCAGCTGCACGCCGTCATCCATCCCGACATCCCGCGCGTCACCAATGTCGGCTTCCTCCTCGACGGCGGCGCGGTCTTCCACCCCGGCGACGCCCTGACCGTCCCGGAGGGCCGCTCCGTCGACACCCTGCTGCTGCCCGTGCACGCCCCCTGGAACAAGGTCGCCGAGGTCATCGACTACGTCCGTGCGGTCGCGCCGCGGCGGGCCATCGACATCCACGACAGCCTGCTCCAGGACCACGCCCGCCCGATCTACGACTCCATGATCGACAAGCTGGGCGGCACCGATCACGGCCGGCTCACCCCCGGCAGCGGCACCGCACTCGGCTGACGGCCGGGCTGTCGGTCCCCCGCTGTAGGTTTACAGACATGCGCATCGCGACCTGGAACGTCAATTCGATCACCGCCCGCCTGCCGAGGCTGCTGGCCTGGCTGGAGAGCAGCGGCACGGACGTGCTGTGCCTCCAGGAGACCAAGTGCACCGCCGAGCAGTTCCCGAGTGAGCCGCTGCGCGAGCTCGGCTACGAGGCCGCGGTCAACGCCGACGGCCGGTGGAACGGCGTGGCCGTGCTGTCCAAGGTGGGGCTGGCGGACGTCGTCATGGGGCTGCCCGGCGGCCCGGAGTACGACGGCGTGCAGGAGCCGCGGGCCGTCTCGGCGACCTGCGGCCCGGCCCGGGTGTGGTCGGTGTACGTCCCCAACGGCCGCGAGGTCGAGCATGCGCACTACACCTACAAGCTCGGCTGGTTCGAGGCGCTGAAGTCGGCGGTCGCCGAGGACGCGGCGGGCTCCCGCCCGTTCGCGGTCCTCGGCGACTACAACGTCGCACCGACGGACGAGGACGTCTGGGACCCGGCCGTCTTCGTCGGTGCCACCCATGTCACCCCCGCGGAGCGGGCGGCGCTGGCCGCCCTGCGCGAGGCGGGTCTGTCGGACGTGGTGCCGCGCCCCCTCAAGTACGACCGGCCGTACACCTATTGGGACTACCGCCAGCTCGCCTTCCCCAAGAACCGCGGCATGCGCATCGACCTGGTCTACGGCAACGAGCCGTTCGCCAAGGCCGTCTCGGACGCCTATGTGGACCGCGAGGAGCGCAAGGGCAAGGGCGCCTCGGACCATGCACCGGTCGTGGTGGATCTCGACGTGTAGGACCGGTCCGATGGGTCAGGGGCGGACAGGCCCGGGGGCGCCGCTTCGCCCGCTGCCGGGCAGATGCTCGATGGCGTGTCGATAGGCCGGGCGCGCGCCGTGCGGGCGCCCGGCTCCGGTGCTCTCGCCCCGCCGCCCTTGGGGCAGCTGCCGTAGCACGCCTTGCCAGTGCCCGGGCAAAGCAGGATAAATGTGAATCATGAGCGGACACTCGGGTCGTGTGCGGCGCTGGCTGAGCCGCGTACCCGGGCGTTCCGCTTTTCCGGGCGCGGCCGGTGCCGGGAGCGGCGCCGGCGACCGGCAGGACGAACGGGCCGCGGGGGCCGGAGGTCCGCCGCACGTTCGGTCCTCCTGGAGCACGCACAGCGTCGCCCGGGAGATCTTCCTCCTCCAGCTGGTGCTCGTCGTGCTGCTCGTCGCGGCGGCCGTGGTGGCCATCGTCGTCCAGAGCCGGCGGGACACCATGACCGACGCCCGGCACCGGACACTCGCCGCCGCCGAGTCCTTCGCGCACTCCTGGGGGCTCCAGGAGGCGCTGAACAGCCCCGATCCGACCGCGAGGCTTCAGCCGCTCGCCGAGGAGGCCCGGAAGGCCTCCGGCGTCGACGCCCTCATCGTGTACAAGCTCGACGGCATCACCCTCACCCACAGCGACCCGCGGCAGATCGGCAAGCACGTCATCGGCCCGTATGCCGACGCCGCCCGGGGCAAGCCCTTCACCAGGACCTTCCACGGCGCCCTGGGCCTCTCCGTCATCTCCGCGGCCCCCGTCAAGGACCCCTCGGGCAAGGTCATCGCCATCGTCTCCGCACCGGTCACGGTGGAAGAGGTACAGAAGTCGGTCAACCGGCAGCTGCCCATCTTCCTGGCCACCGCGGTCGGGGCGCTGGCACTCGCCGGGGGCGGCGCGGGGCTGGTGAGCCGTCGGCTGCGCCGGCAGACCCACGGTCTGGGACCGGCCGAGATGACCCGGATGTACGAGCACCACGATGCGGTCCTGCACGCGGTGCGGGAAGGCGTGCTCATCGTCGGCCGCGGCGGGCGGCTGCTGCTGGCCAACGACGAGGCACGGCGGCTGCTGGACCTGCCCGCGGACGCGGAGGGACGCCACGTCGGCGACCTGGGGCTGGACCAGCGCACCGCCGAACTCATGGCCTCGGACCGGACCGCCACCGACGAGGTGCACCTGGTCCACGACAGGCTGCTGGCCCTCAACAAGCGGTCCACCATCCCCTACGGACCCCACCAGGGAAGCGTGGTGACCCTGCGCGACACCACCGAACTGAGGTGGCTGTCAGGGCGCGCCGAAGTGGCGCGGGAGCGGTTGAGGCTCCTCTACGACGCCGGGGTGCGGATCGGCTCCACGCTGAACGTCGTGCGCACCACCGAGGAACTGGCGCAGGTGGCGGTCCCCCGGTTCGCCGACATCGTCACCGTCGAGCTGCTGGACCCGGTCCTGAAGGGCGAGGAGCCGGCCGCGTCGGCCACCGGGATGCGCCGGACGGCCATCGCCGGCCTGGCCGCGGACCATCCGCTCTACCCCGTCGGCGAGCTGATCCGGTTCGCCCCGGGCACTCCGATGGCGGCGCGGGTGGACCAGGGCCGCTCCGCGGTGGAGCCGGACCTGGCCGGCTCTGCCGAGTGGCGGTCCCAGGACCCGGAACGCGTCCGGCGCATCCTGGAGCACGGGGTGCATTCCTTGGCGGTCGTGCCGCTGCGCGCCCGGGGGGCGGTGCTGGGGCTGGTGGACTTCTGGCGGTCGGGGAGCTCCCCGCCGTTCGACGACGAGGACCTGTCCTTCGCCGAGGAACTGGCGGGGCGGGCCGCGGTGGGGATCGACAACGCCCGGCGCTACACCCGCGAGCGCGCGATGGCGATGACGCTCCAGCGCAGCCTGATGCCCCGCGGCCTGCCCAGCCAGGACGCCCTGGAGGTGGCGCACCGCTATCTGCCCGCCAAGGCGGGCGTGGGCGGGGACTGGTTCGACGTCATCCCGCTGCCCGGCGCCCGGGTGGCGCTGGTCGTCGGCGACGTGGTCGGGCACGGCCTGCACGCGGCGGCCACCATGGGCCGGCTGCGCATCGCCGTGCACAACTTCTCGGCCCTGGACCTCGCCCCCGACGAGTTGCTGGGTCACCTCGACGAGCTGGTGACACACATGGACGTCCAGGACGCGGGCACCGAGGAGGGCGCGGCGATCACCGGCGCCACCTGTCTGTACGTCGTCTACGACTCCGTCTCCGGGCGGGTCACGGTGGCCACGGCCGGCCATCTGCCGCCGGCCGTGGCCCACCCCGACGGGCGGGTGGAGTTCCTGTACTCGCCGGTCTCCCCGCCGCTGGGGCTGGGCGCCGGCCTGCCGTTCGAGACCGCCGAGCGGTTGCTGCCGGAGGGCTCCCGGCTGGTGCTCTACACCGACGGACTGGTCGAGAGCCGCAGCCGCGACCTGGACGCGGGGCTGGACGCACTGCGTGCGGCCCTCGCCGGACCGGACCGTACGCCGGAGGACACCTGCACCACGGTCATGAAGACGCTGCTGCCCGCCCGGTCCGCCGACGACGTCGCGCTGCTGGTGGCCCGGACCCGGCGGCTGGACCCGGCACACGTCGCCGAGTGGGACGTGCCCCGCGACCCGGCAGCGGTGAGTCCGGTCCGCAACGCCTGCGTCCGCCAGTTGGCGGACTGGGGTCTGCAGCACATCGCCTACGGCACCGAGCTGATCCTCAGCGAACTGATCACCAACGCCATTCGCTACGGCGCCGAGCCCATCCACGTGCGGCTCCTGCACACCCGCACCCTGATCTGTGAGGTCTCCGACGGCAGCAGCACCTCCCCGCACATCCGCCAGGCGAAGGCCACCGACGAGGACGGCCGCGGCCTCTTCCTCGTCGCGCGGTTCGCCGAACAATGGGGCACCCGTTATTCCCCCAGGGGCAAGACGATCTGGGCCACTCAGGCGATCGGCCCCGATGCCCAGCCCTCGGAGGAGGAGCTGCTGGACCACTTCCTCCACCACGGGGAGCACGGTGGGGAGTGAGGACGCCGGGGCACGCCCCCCACACGCGGGGACGGGCGGGTTGCCCGCGGACGCGCGAGACGCCTACTCGCCGCCTGACCTGGCCCGGGCACCGTCCTGACGGAGGCTCGCTAGGGGGCGAAGTAGGCTGTTTCGGGTCATTCCTGCATGTCATGGCTTGCCCCGGTCCGTCTCCGTCGCACGGCCGGCGGACCGCCCCCCACCTGCCCCTGCTGGAGGCGTCGTGACGGCACATCGTCGGGTCCGCGCAGGCGCTCTCCTGTGCTGTCTCGGTCTTGCGGCGTTCGGTCTCGGTGCCTGCCAGGAAGAGGGACCCACCCGGCCGGTCGAGCCCTCCCGGGCCGATTCCGCCGCGGCGGCGGGCGGGATGGCGGCACTGGTCAAGGCGGCGAAGAAGGAGGGCAGGCTCAACACCATCGCGCTGCCGCGCCAGTGGGCGAGCTACGGCGCGCTGATCGACGGCTTCGAGAAGAAGTACGGCATCAAGGTCGTCATCGACAATCCGTACGGCCACAGCCAGCAGGAGATCGACGCGGTGAAGCGCTACCGCGGCCGGCAGCGCGCCCCCGACGCCCTCGACGTCGGGGACTCCTTCGCCCAGTCCGCGGCGCGGCAGAAACTGCTGGCCCCCTACCGGGTCGCGCAGTTCGACCAGATCCCACCGGAGCAGAAGGACGCCTCGGCCCGCTGGTACAACAACTACGGCGGCTACGTCTCCATCGGCTGCGACGCCACCCGCGTGCGGATCTGCCCCGAGTCCTTCGCCGATCTGCTCCAGCCGAGGTACAAGGGCATGGTCGCGATCCACGGCGACCCCACCATCGCGGGATCGGCCTTCGCCGCGGTGTACGCGGCGGCGCTCGCCAACGGGGGGTCGTTCGACGACATCCAGCCGGGCATCGACTTCTTCGCCCGGCTCGACAAGGTCGGCAACTACAACCGGACCGAGCCCAATCCGGCCGCGATCGCCAAGGGCAGGACACCGATCAGCATCGAGTGGGACTACCTCAACCTGGAGCACGTCGACCAGCTCCGCCGGACGGGCGTGAGCTGGAAGGTCTCCATTCCCTTCGACGGCAGCTTCTCGCAGTACTACGCACAGGCGATCAACAAGGGCGCCCCCCACCCGGCCGCGGCGCGCCTGTGGGAGGAGTACCTCTTCAGCCCGGAAGGCCAGAACCTCCGCCTCGTGGCCTACGCCCGCCCGGTGCTGATGGACGTCATGGCGAAGAACGGCACCCTCGACAAGGCCCTGGCCGCCCGGCTGCCGACGGTCGAGGGCACACCGCAGTTCCCGACCGAGGCCCAGCTGAACAAGGCGTTGCACACCATGGACGAGAACTGGGCCAAGGCCGTCGGCGGCTGATCCGTCATCGCCCACCCGGCCCCGGTACCAGCGCCCGGAGGTCCACCGAGTCGCCGAGCGCCTGGAGTCCGGCGTCGCCGGGGTGGAGGTGGTCCCCGCTGTCGTAGGCGGGCAGCAGCCGCTGTGGCTGGTGCGGATCGCGGAGGACGGCGTCGAAGTCCAGCGTCGCGTCGAAGGCGCCGCCGTTGCCGCGTACGAAGGCATTGACGGCCTGGCGGCGGGCCTCGACGGCCGCGGTGCAGTCGCCGTATCCCGCACAGGGCGCGACGGTGGCCACGACCACCCGCAGGCCCCGCTCGTGCGCCCGCCGGGCCAGCGCCCGCAGGGCGGCGACGATGTCCTCCGCGGGGGTTCCCGCGCGCATGTCGTTGATGCCCTCGAACACGACCACCGTCCGCGCCGCGGGCTGTGCCAGCACGTCCCGCTCCAGCCGGTGCCCGGCGCTGACCCCGCCGGTGTCGCCGCTCACCCCGTCGCCCGGATAGCGGTCGGTGACCAGGCGGTTCGCCGAAATGCCGTGGTTGAGCACGCCGTAGCGGGGCAGCGCGTGCTGGGCCCACAGGCGACGGGCCAGCACATCGGGCCAGCGTCGGTTGGCCCCGCCGGTCGACTTCACCCCGTCGGTGATCGAGTCGCCCAGCGCCACGACCGAGCCGGGACCGCCCCCGACGTCGACGCCGGTCAGGAACGGCCAGCTCGTCATCGTCTCCGGGAAGGCCGTGCCCCCGGCGTCCGCGGTGCGGTCCCCGCTGCCCGCCGCGCTCAGATACGACAGCTGGGATGCCTCCTGGTGCACCGGCGCCGCCGTCACCGTCCCCGGCAGATGGAGGCTCACCAGCAGATCGGTGCCGGCCGGCACGGTGAAGTCCACCGGATCGCTGAACGCCTCGGCCCCGGCCGGGAGACGGGTCCCGGTGTGGCCGCCGAAGGTCAGCGGCACCGGAGGGCCGACCGCCGCCGCTCCCGCGCCGCGGACCGCGATACTGGCCGCCGCGATCTCCACCGGCGCGGCGGCGAAGGTGTTGGCGAGCCGTATCCGTGCCCGCGGGCCGCCCGCGCCGCTGTGCACCACCAGCCGGAGCGTACGGTCGGTCCAGGGGCCGACCGCCCGGTAGCCCGCCGTGCTCGCCGCCCAACTCCCGGTCCGGCCGCGCCCGGTGCCCCGCACGGACACCGCGAACACATGCAGCGCACCGGCCGCGGACCGCGTCGGCAGCACCACCGCCCGCACCGCCCGCCCGGCCCGCAGCGGGACGGTCACCGCGTACAACCGCGCCGTCTCGGCCGACTGTCCGCCTGTGGCGTGGTTGAGGTGCGGCAGCGCCACCGCCTTGGTGCTCAGCGGCCCCGATCGCCAGTCGGGCGCGGTGAGTTCGTAGCTGCTGCGCGAGCCGTCCCGGTAGCGGACGGTCCCGGTACCGGTGGCCGCGCCGCCCGTTCCGGCGACCAGGAAGGTGAGCGCGTCGCCCCGGCCGCGCAGCGCGACCTGCTGGCCGTGCGCCACGACATTGTCCGGCGAGCCGGCCGCCGTACGCGGCAGGGTCAGCCGGGCGCCGTCGACCATCAGCACACTCCCGGGCGTCCAGCCGGCCGCCGCCAGGTCCTGCGCGGACAGCGAGCGGCCCGCGCCGTCGAAGTCGGCCGCGCCCGGTCGGAAGTCGTCACTGACCGCCCGGTTGTCGAAGAGCGCCGACAGGGGCAGCGGGCGCGGGGCAGCGGGCGCGGCACGGGCCGGGCCGGCCGCGGTGGACGGCAGCGCCACCGCGGTGAGCAGCAGGGTCAGGGCGGTGGCCGCTCGTCGTACACGCATCGGTCGGTATCCCTCCGGGTGGCGCCAACGGCAGGCGGGAGCAGCGATCCAGCCGGTCCGGCGCGGGGCGGGGCTCCCGTGGACTCCAGCGGATCCGGTGCGGGCGCCCTGAAGTTAGGGACGTGGAGGGGGAGCGTCAAGGTGACGAACGGGCCAGGTCCGCGCCGCGCGCCTGTGGCCCCGGCCACAGGTCGGGTGGGACCCTGCACACCATGAACATGTCTTTCCTGGACAGGTGGCGCAAGCGGCAGCCCGCCCACCCGTCCGTACCGCTCGCCGAGTCGGTGCGGGCCGACCCCGAGAGCGTCGTGGAGCTGCTGTCCGAGTGCGAGCTGCTGCGGGCCCAGGCCGCCAGGGCGGGGGTCGAACTGGACGACTCCGTACGGTCGTTGGAGGCGCTGGACCAGCTCCAGCCGGTCTGGCGGGACGATCCGGAGGTGCTGCCCTGGCTCGGCAACGACGCCGGCCTCTACCTCGGCACGGTGCTGGTCCGCACGGTGCGCGGGGCCGTCTGGCACGTCTGGCCGGACGGGCAGCCGGTGGTCCGGCTGGCGTCCGGCCGGGAGATCGACGTGGTGGCGGCGGGCCATGACTGGGCCGATTCCGGCGCCCCCGAGCTGTCCCAGCTCTATGCCGAGGTCTCCGAGACCTGACGGCCGCGACAGCCGCCGGCCATCACCGCGGCGGACGGCCCCGCGGCCGCCCGGAGAGCGGCCCGCGCCGAGCCCGCGGGAGTTCCCCCGTCACCCTGAATTATCCGCCCATCTCTGCGCATGCGTGCGTGTCAGTGGAGAAGTGCCCCTTTCGCCCCGGTACGTTGCAGGCTCCGCGCTGTACGGATGAGAGTGGGCAGGTCTGCATATGGCCGGTGATGCGCTGATTGAACTGCGCGGGGTCAACAAGCACTACGGAGCACTGCACGTCCTCCAGGACATCGACCTCACCGTCGGCCGCGGGGAGGTGGTCGTGGTCATCGGGCCCTCCGGGGGCGGCAAGTCCACCCTGTGCCGGGCCATCAACCGTCTGGAAACCGTGGAGTCGGGCACCATCACGCTGGACGGCCGGCCGCTGCCCGAAGAGGGCCGGGCGCTGGCCCAGTTGCGTGCCGAGGTCGGCATGGTCTTCCAGTCCTTCAACCTCTTCGCGCACAAGACCGTACTGGCCAATGTGATGCTCGCGCCGATAAAGGTCCGCAAGACGAAGAAGGACGAGGCCGCGCGGCGCGCCCGCGAACTCCTGGACCGGGTCGGGCTCGCCTCCCAGGCCGACAAGTATCCGGCGCAGCTCTCCGGCGGCCAGCAGCAGCGCGTCGCCATCGCCCGCGCACTCGCCATGGAACCCAAGGCGCTGCTCTTCGACGAGCCGACCTCGGCCCTCGACCCGGAGATGATCAATGAGGTGCTGGAAGTCATGCGGCAGCTCGCCCGGGACGGGATGACGATGGTCGTGGTCACCCACGAGATGGGCTTCGCCCGCTCCGCCGCCAACCGCGTGGTGTTCATGGCCGACGGCCGCATCGTCGAGGACCGCACCCCCGAGGACTTCTTCACCGCGCCGCGCAGCGAACGGGCCAAGGACTTCCTCTCCAAGATCCTCAAGCACTAACGGGGGCGCCGCGATGCCGCACCGTCACTCCTCGCCCCTGCGCCGCGCCCTGGTGGCCCTCGTCCTCGCTGTGCTCGCACTGGCCCTCGCCGGCTGCGGCCGGGAGGGCAGCCCGCCGGTCAAGGGCCCCAAGGGCAGCGAACTCCCGCAGTACCCGGTGGCCAAGAACTTCCGGCTGCCCGCCTCCCCGACCTGGGTGAAGGCCAGGCGCCGCGGCCATCTCGTCATCGGCGTCAAGGAGGACCAGCCCTACCTCGGCGAGAAGGACCCGGCCACCGGCCGCTACGCCGGCTTCGACATCGAGATCGCCCGGATGATGTCCGCCGCGCTCGGCTTCCCGCCGCACACCATCGAGTTCAAGACGATCGCCTCCGCCAACCGCGAGACCGCCCTGCAGAACGGCCAGATCGACCTGTACGTCGGCACGTACACCATCAACGACAAACGCAAGAAGCTGGTGGGCTTCGCCGGCCCCTACTACATGGCCGGACAGGCGCTGCTGGTGCGCGCCGACGAGAAGAACATCCACGGCCCCCAGGACCTGGCCGGCAAGCGCGTCTGCTCGGCGGCCGGCTCGACCCCCTACCAGCGCATCCAGACCGAGTACCCCAAGGCGGTCCTGGTCTCCTACGACACCTACTCGGTGTGTGTCGACAACCTGCTCACCTACCAGGTCGCCGCGGTCACGACCGACGACGCGATCCTCCTGGGCTACGCCGCCAAGGTCCCCGACGAACTGAAGGTGGTCGGCAGGCCGTTCTCCAAGGAGCCGTACGGCATCGGCGTCCCCCGCGGCGACACGGCACTACGCCTCGCCCTCGACGACGCCCTCGCCGCCAACGAGAAGAACGGCAACTGGAAAAAGGCCTATGACGCGACCCTCGGCCTGTCCGGAGTGCCCGCGCCCCCGCCGCCCCCGATCGACCGCTACCCGGCGGCCTGAACCCGCCAAGGAACCGACCGATGAACGTGCTTCTCGACAACCTCTCCCTCTACGGGCAGGGCCTGCTGGGTACCGTCGAACTCACCGTCTACGCCTCGCTGCTGGCGCTCGCCCTCGGCTTCCTCATGGCCGCGTTCCGCGTCGCCCCGGTCGGCTCGCTGCGGGCCGTCGGCACGGTGTGGGTGAACGTGCTGCGCAATACGCCGCTGACGCTGCTGTTCTTCGCGGTGGTGCTGGGCCTGCCGCGCTTCGGTCTGGTCCTGCCCTTCAAGCTGTTCGCCGTCCTCGCGCTGGGCTGCTACACCTCGGCCTTCATCTGCGAGGCGGTGCGCTCCGGCATCAACACCGTGCCCACCGGCCAGGGCGAGGCGGCACGCAGCCTGGGGATGTCCTTTCCGCAGACCCTCGGCGACATCGTCCTTCCGCAGGCCTTCCGGTCCGTGATCCCGCCCATCGGCTCCACGCTGATCGCGCTCGCCAAGAACTCCGCGATCGCCGGCGCCTTCAGCGTCGTCGAGCTGCTCGGGGTCTACAAACCCCTCAGCGAGATGGGCTACAGCATCATCTGGACCTTCGTCTGGATCGCCGTCGGCTATCTGCTCGTCACCCTGACCATCAGCGCGATTTTCCACGTGCTGGAGAAGCACTACGGAGCGGCCCGATGACCACCGCCCTCTACGACGTCCCGGGCCCACGGGCCCGGCAGCGGCACCGGCTCTACGGCATCGCCTCGACGGTGGTGATCCTCGCGGTGCTCGGCTGGATCCTGTATCTCCTCTTCGCCACCGGCCAGTTCACCGCGGCGAAGTGGACCCCCTTCACCTACAAGGGAATTCAGGAGCTGCTGCTCATCGGCCTGGGCAACACCCTCCGGGCCTTCGGCTTCGCGGCCGTGCTGTCGCTGGCGTTCGGCGCGGTGTTCGCGACCGGCCGGCTCTCCGCGCACCGGGTCGTCCGCTGGGTGAGCACCCTGGTGGTGGAGTTCTTCCGGGCCATGCCCGTGCTGGTCATGATCTTCTTCATCTATGTGGCGCTGCGGGCGGAGCCGCTGGTCGCCCTGGTGGCCGGGCTGACCCTCTACAACGGCTCGGTGCTCGCGGAGGTCTTCCGCAGCGGCATCAACTCCGTCGACCCCGGCCAGCGGGAGGCCGCCTATGCGCTGGGCATGCGCAAGACGCAGGTCATGACACAGGTCCTGGCGCCGCAGGCGGTCCGGGCGATGCTGCCGGCGATCATCAGCCAGCTGGTGGTCGCCCTGAAGGACACCTCGCTCGGCTACCTCATCACCTACGAGGAATTCCTGCACGCCGGCAAGCTCATCGCCTCCAACCTCGACTACGGCCTGCCGTTCATCCCCGTCGTCATGATCATCTCGCCGATCTACATCGGGATGTGCATGCTGCTGTCCTGGCTGGCCAACTGGGTCGCCAAGCGCCAGCGCCGCAACCCCAAGGTCGAGGCCGTCGAGGTGGCCGCCCCCGAGCCGGGCACCCTGTTGCCGGGAGGCCCCGCCCGCCGTCGGCCTGATCCAAACGACAGACCCTAGGGGCGGGCGCACATGATCGCCCGCCCTCGCCGTAGGGAACGTCCTGGGCCCTCTCCGACGGGACGGGGTCGGAAAGGCCCTGGTGACGCCTAGTCGCGCACCGGCACCGACACATACGACGGATCGTCCTCCGGGGAGGAGAACGTCAGCCGGGCGCCGCTGGGGTTGTGCTCGATGTACAGCGGGTCGACGGTGTCCACGACGACCGCGAGCCGGTGGCCGGCCGGTACGTCGTAGGCCGTGGAGAACAGATCCAGGTCCACGCCGAAGGGCTGGTTCGGGGTCTTGCCGTGGAAGGTGTACGGCGCGTGGGTGACCAGCTTGCCGATGCCGAGCGGGCCCACGTCGTAGAGGTAGGCGATGGCGGTGCCGCTCTCCGCGGTGCTGCTGAGCGTGGTGTGCAGCCGTGTGGTGCCGCGGACGCGCTGCCCGCTCGCATAGCGCTCGGACTGCCAGACGGCGGCCACCGAGCGCGGCAGCAGCGGGATCGAGGCGATCGGGGGCAGCCGGAAGAACTGGTCCATCATGCTGGAGAGGATGACCAGCCCGCCGTCGGCGCCGGAGTCCCAGTTGGTGTGGAGCTGCTTGCTGCCGTCGAGTGCGATCCGTCGCTGCCCGGACGGCACGTCCTTCCAGCTCTTGTAGCCCTCGTACGCGCCGGTGGAACGGGACTTGAGCAGCACCGGCGACTCCCGGTCGACGCCGTTGTCCGCGCCCTTGAGGTAGTGGTCGAACCACCGCTGGGTGTCGGTCCAGGTGTCGTTGGGCAGCCCGAGCAGTCCGAGGCCTTCGGCCGTGGCATGGTCGCCGGGGCGGAATTCCAGCCGCTTGGGGCCGGTCAGCTTCTCGTAGAAGTCGGCGGTCTGGTTGGGCGGGAAGATCGAATCGCCCCAGGCGTTGCCCAGCATGACGGCGGTGCCATTGGCGTTGATCTTGTCGAGATAGGTGGCGGGGGAGCGCTTGCGCCCCCACGCGATCAGGTCCTGTTCCTTGTCCAGGCTCGAGGCCAGGAAGTCCTTCATGATCGTGCGGAATTCGGGGCTGGGACGTCCGGTCAGCTCACCCGTGCCGCCCAGGAACGCCGCGGCCTGCCGGTGCTCGGTGCGGCCGCTGTAGATCGAGGCGACCAGGTCGGCCCAGCCGCTGAGCGCCGCAACCACCTTGATCCGCTTGTCCGACGCGGAGGCCAGCAGGCTGATCCCGGCACCGTAGGAGACCCCGGCCATACCGACCTTCCGCGGATCGGCCGGGGTGTGGGCCAGGGTCCAGTCGATGACCTTCGAGGCGTCGGCGACGTCCTTCGGGCCGGCGGTGTCGATCTCCCCGCCGGACTGCCAGAACCCGCGCGTGTTGTACCCGACGACCACATAGCCCTTGTCGGCCAGCTTCTTTGCCTGCGCCATGTATTCGATCTGCGGCGTCGCCCAGCTGGTGGGCAGCACGATGACCGGGTACCGCCGGGTGCCGTCCGCATCGGACGGAGTGAAGACATTCGCCTTGAGCGTGACCCCGCCGTCGCCCTCGATGTCGACGAACCGCACCGGGGCCGAGCTGCCCGATGACGCGGTGGCGGGGGCCGATTGCGGCGTGGCCGCCTGCGCCGGTGCGACGGTGAGAACCGTGGTGGCCAGCAGCGTTGCCGCAACGGTGCCGACCGCGGCGCGCTGGGTCGTACGGGAGGACCTCATCTTCTCTCCACATCTCGAAGCGGGCCGGCCGCACGCTGTCACGGGACAGGAGGGGGCGTACGACGGGCCCGAGTTGACTGGAGAGTAAGGTCCGCCCCTTACCTCTGGTAACCCATCGGTAGGTTACGGCTGGGTAACACCCTTGGGGTGGACGGGAGTCGGGAGCACGGAGAGGGGCGGAGGTGCGGGGGAGGATGGTGCCGACAGATGTGCCGTCCGATGCGCTGGCCGAACTGCCGACGGAGGCGCCGACCGAAGGAGGGATGCGGTGCCCCAGACACCGTTCGACGAGAGCGAGCGCCTGGTGTGGGCGGGGAACGCGGCGGCGTACGAGGCCGGATTCGCCAAGTTGTGTGCCCACCCGGTGCCGCGGCTGCTGGACGCCGCGCGGGTGGGCGCCGGCACCCGGGTACTGGATGCCGGGACGGGGACCGGCTCGGCCGCCGCGGCCGCCGGCGCGCGCGGGGCACGGGTGGCCGCCGTGGACGCCGAGCCCGACATGGCGCGGCGCGCCGCGCGGTCGGTGCCCGGCGCCCGTGTCCTGGTCGCCGCGCTTCCACAACTCCCCTTCATGGACGGGCACTTCGACGCCGTCGTCGGCAACTTCGTACTCAACCACGTCGGACGGCCGCGGGCGGCCCTCGACGAGCTGCGCCGGGTGACGCGGCCGGGCGGCCGGATCGCGCTGACGGTCTGGGCGGCCCCCGCCGCACCGGGGCAGGCCCTGCTCGGCCGTGCCGTGGAGGCCGCCGGGGTGGCCCGGCCGCCGTCGCTGCCCACGCTCGCCCCGGAGGAGGACTTCCCGCGCACCCCCGACGGCCTCGCCGGTCTGCTGCGGGGTGCGGGCCTGGCGGAGGCGGAGTGTGTGCCGCTCTCCTGGGACCACCGCACGACACCGCAGGAGTGGTGGAGCGGACCGGCGGCCGGAGTGGCGACCATCGGCCGGACCGTGCTCAGTCAGGGGCCGGCCGCGACCGAGCGCATCCGCCGCCACTTCGAGGCGCTGGCACGGGAGTTCACCGACGACGACGGTGCTCTGGTGCTGCCGCACACGGCGCTGCTGGCGTCCGGACGGGTGGCCGGACAGCGGGGCGCTGTCCGGCGGCGGTTCACGCCAGGACCCCGGGCGGACCCGCCGCGGCGTCGGCCGGCAGGGAGCGGAGGAACTTCTCCAGAGCGGCGTTGAACTCGTCCGGCCGCTCCAGATTCGGCAGATGGGCCGCCCGTTCGACGAGGACCAGCCGGGCATCCGGCATCCGGGCCCGGATCGCGCGGGCATCGCTCACGGGCGTGTACGTGTCCTCCGTGCCGACCACCACCAGCGCCGGCACCGCCATCCGCGACAACTGCGCGGTGTAGTCCGGGCGTTCGGCCCGGCCGCGCAGGGCGGCAGCCGCCCCCTCGGGGTCCGTGGACGTCATCATCTGCAGGACGTGCGCGGCGACGTCCGGCCGGGCGTCGAGGTGGTGCGGTGCCACCATCTTGTCCAGCACCTCGTGGGCGTAGCCGGCCATGCCCTCGCGGAGCAGGCGCTCCGCCATGTCGTGGCGCGCGGCCCGGCCCGCTGCGGTGTCCGCCGCGGCGAAGGTGTCGGCGAGCACCACGGCCCGGATCCGCTCCGGGAAGAGCCGCCAGCACTCCATGACGATCTGGCCGCCCATGGACAGACCGCCGAGGACGCAGCGCTCGATCCCGAGATGGTCGAGCAGGGCGAGGAGGTCGCGCGCGAACGTCTCCAGCGGGGTGGTGCCGGGAACGACGGTGCTCTCCCCGTAGCCCCGGAGATCCGGCGCGATCACCCGCCATCCGGCCCGGCTGAGGTGCGCGATCTGCGGGCGCCACATGGACCGGTTGAAGGGGTGGCCGTGCACCAGGACCAATGGCTCACCGCTCCCCACGTCCTCGTAGCCCACGGTGATCTCGGTGCGGAAGAACGGTCCCACGGAAATGCCCCCTCTGCTGTGGCTTGACGTCTCGATGCTATGAGGTGCAATCTCTCGGCACAATGAAAACATTGCACTCGGTGCAATAAGGGAGAACGCGGGGAGTGAGTCATGGACGACTACCGGGCGCTGGCCGACGCGCTCGCGGCCGATATCGCGGCGGGCCGGCTCCGCCCCGGGGAGAAGCTGCTGCCGCTGCGCCGGTTCGCCCGCCAGCGGCAGATCGCCGACTCGACGGCGGCCCGGGTGTACCGGGAGCTGAACCGGCGCGGTCTGACGGTGGGCGAGGTCGGCCGCGGCACCTTCGTCCGCTCCGCCGCGCCCTCGGCGGAGCCCGCCCTGGCCGAGCCGGGCCGGGCCCGGGTCGACCTGGAAATGAACTTCCCCGTCCTGCCCGAGCAGCCGGCACTCCTCGCCAGAAGCCTCGAAGGGTTGCTGCGGCCCGACGCCCTGGCCGCCGCGCTGCCTCCGGTGGGCGCCGCGGGCACGGCCGCCGCCCGGCAGGCCGCGGCCGGCCACCTCGCCCGGGCGGGCTGGGCGCCGGACCCCGGCCGGCTGCTCTTCGCGGGCAACGGCCGGCAGGCGCTGGCCGCCGCCATCGCCGCACTGGTCCCGGCCGGTGAGCGCCTCGGTGTCGAGGCGCTCACCTACCCCGTGGTGAAGGGCCTCGCGGCCCGCCTCGGCGTCACCCTCGTCCCGCTCGCCATGGACGAGGACGGGCTGACCCCCGAGGCGCTGCGCACCGCCGCCCCGCTGCGGGCCGTCTACCTCCAGCCGGCCCTGCACAACCCGCTGGGCATCACCATGTCCGGCCACCGGCGCGAAGAACTCACCTCTGTGCTGCGGGAGTTGGACCTGTACGCGATCGAGGACGCCATCTACGGATTCCTCCGCGACGACCTGCCGCCCCTGGCGGCACTGGCCCCGGAGCGCACCCTGGTCGTCGACAGCCTGTCCAAACGGCTCGCCCCCGGACTGTCCCTGGGATTCCTCACCGTGCCCGCGGGCCAGGTACCGGGCGTCGCGACGGCCCTCCGGTCGGGCACCTGGACGGCGTCCCGCTTCGCGCTCGACGCGGCCACCCGCTGGATGGCCGACGGCACCGCGGCAACGATCGAAGCGGCGAAGCGCAGCGACGCCGCGGCCCGCGGGCGCCTCGTCGCCGACAACCTCGCCGGCTTCCGGGTCCGCGCCGATCCGCACGCGTACCACTGCTGGTGGGAGTTGCCGGAGCCCTGGCGGGCCGACACCTTCGTCGCCGCCGCCGCGCGCCGCCAGATCGCCGTCACGCCGGCAGGCGCCTTTGCCGTCGGCCCGGCCCACGCCCCCAACGCCGTGCGGCTGGCGCTCGGCTCACCGCCCCTGGACGCCCTGGCCGAGGCGCTCGCCGTCCTGGCCGGGCTGGCGCAGGGGGCGCCGGAGGACACCGCGCCGGAGTGAGCGGGCCCGGGCCGGCCGGGGCCCGGGTCGCCTGCGGCTCAGGTGCCGCTCATCAGCTCGCCGTATCCGGTGCGCAGATCGTCCGCGTTCATCACCGGTTGCAGCGAGACCTTCGCGTGCAGGTCCATGAAGAACGATTCGAGGAGCGTCGGCATCTGCCAGGACTCCTGCATGTCGAAGTAGAAGAAGGCGGTCTGCTCGCCGTCGTCGAGGGTGAAGTAGGCCGCCTCCGGCTTCAGGGCGGCGAGGGCCGACTCCATGACCTTCGGCAGACGGCCGCTGCGGATCACTTCGTTCCGTGCCTGGATGGGTATGCGGGCCTTCAGAACCATCCTCATCGGGCTCACTCCTCGCGTTGATCGCGTGGGGCGGGTGGAGCGCGGCGGTGAACCGGGAGGTCGGGCGCTCGGCGGGTACGCGGGAAGCCCCGCGGCGCACCGCTCGTTCATCTGTGTCGCTGTCTGCTCTCAGGATCTCACGGTCCGGCTGCGGCGGGCAGCTCCGGCGGCCGGTGACGGAGGACGCTCAGGAGCCGGTCAGCAGGTGCTCGGGGCGTCCACCGGGAGGGACCTCCTCGGCCGCCGGTACCGGGCCGGGCGGGGTGCCGTCGCCGAACGGCCGGCCGCCCAACTCCTCGCGGTGGTGCGGCAGCAGCCAGCCGGAGAGGTCCGGCCCCACGGGGACGATGCCGGTCGGGTTGATGCCGGCGTGCACCCGGTAGTAGTGCTGCTTGATGTGGTGGAAGTCGACGGTGTCGCCGAAGCCGGGCGTCTGGAAGAGGTCCCGGGCGTAGGCCCACAGCACCCGGTCCTCGGCCAGCTTGAACCCGTTGCACTTGAAGTGGCCGTGGTAGACGGCGTCGAAGCGGACCAGGGTCGTGAACAGCCGGATGTCGGCCTCCGTGATCGTGTCGCCCACGAGATAGCGCTGGTCGGCCAGCCGCCCGGACAGCAGCTCCAGGCGCCGGAAAAGATCGCGGAAGGCCGCCTCGTACTCGCCCTGCCCGGTGGCGAAACCGGCCCGGTACACGCCGTTGTTGACGTCCCGGTAGACGCCCGCCATGACGACGTCGATCTCCTCGCGCAGCGGCTCCGGATACAGCTCGGGTGCGCCGGGCCGGTGCAGCGCCGTCCACTCCGTCGCGAGGTCCAGGGTGATCTGCTGGAAGTCGTTGGTGACGAGCTGCCCGCTGGGGACGTCGACGATGGCGGGGACGCTGACGCCGCCCGGGTAGTCCGTCTCGCGGGCGTCGTAGGCCTCACGGAGGAAGCGGATGCCGAGGACGGGGTCGCGGCCGTCGGGGTCCAGGGTGAACCGCCAGCTGCGGTCGTCCTGGATCGGGTCGGTGACGGCGAGCGAGAGCGCGTCCTCCAGGCCGAGCAGTCGCCGGGAGATGACGGCGCGGCTCGCCCAGGGGCAGGCGCGGCTGGCCACCAGCCGGTAGCGGCCGGCCTCGACCGGCCAGCCGTCCCTGCCGTCCGCGGTGATGCGGTCCGCGAAGTGGCTCCTGGAGCGCTTGAACGGCTTGCTGCCGTAGCCGGTGTTGCCGTCCGCCGAGTCGTCCGCGGGGGCACCGTCGCTGCTGGGGTGGGACATCACCGACTCCTTCCGTCGCGCTTGCCGGCGTCCTCATGGCGAGCCTTCCCGTACCGGCGCGGATATCCCGCCTCAGCCGAGGCGGGTGAGATCGGGCCGCAGCCGGTGCCAGATCGGGTGCCGCAGCCGGCCGGCCGACGTCCAGCCGCTGAAGGCGACCTCGGCGACGAGCCGGGGCTCGGCGAAGTGCGCCCCCGCGACGTCCACGGGGTTGAGGAACGGCGACCGGTCGAGCGGAATGACGCCCAGGTACTGCGCCAGCTCCTGGCGCTCCCGTGCGGACAGCCCCGAACCGACGGACCCGACATAGCGCAGCCCCGCGGGCTCCGCCAGGCCCGCCAGGACCGAACCGGGCAGCCCGGCCAGCGCGCCGTGGCCCTCCGTCCAGCCCCCGATGATCACGTCGAGGGTCTGCAGATGCTTCGTCTTGCGCCACTCGGGTGACCGGATGCCCGGCAGGTACGCGGAGGTCAGCCGCTTGGCCACCACCCCTTCCAGACCGCCTTGCAGCGAGGCCTCCCACGCCTGCTGGGCGTGGCCCTCCACATACGCGGGCGCCGACCAGTTCGGGCCGCGCAGCCCCAGCCCGGACAGAATCGACCGGCGCTCGTAATACGGCGCGGCCATCAGCGAGCCGGCCAGATACATCAGGTCGAAGAGGACCAGGTGCACCGGGTACTCCATCGCCAGGCGGGCGGTGCGCCGCGGATTGACCACGCCCATGCGGCGCTGCAACAGCCCGAAGTCGGGCCGTCCGCGGGCGTCCAGCACCACCACCTCCCCGTCGAGCACCGCGGGCCGGCCGCGCAGCTGCGCACCGAGCGGGCCCAGTTCCGGGTAGGTCGCGGTCGCGTCGTTGCCCGCCCGGGTGATCAGGCGGATCGTCCCGTCGCCCGGGGCGTTGACGATGCAGCGTGCGCCGTCCCATTTGGCCTCGAAGGCCCAGGCCGTCTCGTCGTCCGCGGCAGGCAGCGGGCCGACCGTGGCCAGCATCGGCCGGATCACGGGGTACGGGGCCGAGCCGTGCTCGGCGGTGGGGCCCATGGTTCGATGATCGCGGGATACCGGGGCGTCCGCAGATCGGAAGGGGGGCGGCCTGCCCTACCGCCGGCCCCCGCCGGCCCCTGCCCCGCCCTTGGGGAGCTGCTCCTCGCCCTCCGTGTTCACATGCGGCAGGATCCGGTCCAGCCACCGGGGCGTCCACCAGGCCGCCGGGCCCAGCAGCGTCAGCGTCGCGGGCACCAGCAGCAGCCGGACCACGGTGGCGTCGATCAGTACGCTCACGGCCAGACCGAGGCCCAGCATCTTCACCACGATGTTGTCGCTGACGAGGAACGCGGCGAACACGCTCACCATGATCAGCGCGGCACAGGTGATCACCCGGGCGGTGATCTCCAGCGCATGCGCCACGCTCGCCCTGGCATCGCCGGTCCGCAGCCATGCCTCGTGCACCCGCGACAGCAGAAAGATCTCGTAGTCCATGCTCAGCCCGAAGACGATCGCGAACATCATCATCGGGACGTAGCTCTCGATGGGCACCGTGCCCGAGACCCCGAGCGCCGGACCGCCCCAGCCCCACTGGAAGACCGCCACCACCACCCCGTACGAGGCGGCGATCGACAGGACGTTGAGCACCGCCGCCTTCACCGCCACCAGCAGGCCCCGGAAGACGGTCAGGATCAGCACGAACGCGAGGGCGACCACCACGGCGATGATCAGCGGCAGCCGGCTGGCGACGATGTCCAGGAAGTCGACCTGGCCGGCGGTCGTGCCCGTCACGTAGCCGTGCGCGGCGGTGCCCCGGACGGCCTGCGGCAGGACGTCGCGCTCCAGGCGCTTGACCAGGTCGGTGGTGACCGCGTTCTGCGGGGCCTGGGTGGAGTACGCGGTGCCGGTGAGCACCTCGCCGTCCGGGGTGGCCTTCAGCGGGGTGATGAAGGCCGCGCCCGGGACATCGGTGAGCGCCTTGTGGGCCTGCGAGGCGAGCATCGGTCGGTCCGCCCGCGGCACGGCCGACTCGTCGATCACCAGGGTCAGCGGGCCGTTGGAGCCGGGGCCGAACGCCGAGGACATCAGGTCGAAGGCCCGCCGGTCGGTGAACGACTTCGGGTCGGCGCCGTCGCCGATGTGCCCGAGCTGGATCGAGAACACCGGCAGCGCCAGGACGACCACCACCAGCACCCCGGACGCCAGATACCACCACGGGCGGCGCTCCACCCGCTGGGCGTACCGGTGCCAGGTACCACGCGCCTCCTCACCCGGTGCGGCGTCGGTCTCGGCGATCGGGCGGCGGACGTGCAGCCGGTCGATCCGGCGCCCGATCAGCCCGAGCAGCGCCGGGACCAGGGTGAGGGCGCCGAGCACCGCGGAGACCACGGTGAGGGCGGCCGCCACCCCGAGTTTGCCGATGAAGGAGAGCTGGGAGACCCACAGCCCCATCAGCGCGATGATCACGGTGCAGCCGGACACCAGCACCGCCCGGCCGCTGGTGGCCACGGCCCGGCCCGCGGCGGTGACCGGGTCCGCACCGTCCATCACGTTCTGACGGTGCCGGGTGAGCAGGAACAGCGCATAGTCGATGCCGACGCCGAGGCCGATCATCGTGGCCAGCGTGGGGGAGACGCTGGCGAAGACGAAGACGGCGGCCAGCAGCCCCAGACAGGCCACCCCGCACAGGGCGCCGATCAGCGCGGTCAGCAGCGGCACCCCGGCCGCCAGCACACTCCCGAAGCCGACCAGCAGCACCAGGATCGCCACCGCGAAGCCGATGATCTCGCTGAGCCGGTCGTTGGGCTCCGGCCGGGCCAGCTCGCCCAGCGGCCCGCCGTACTCCACCTCCACGCCCGCCGAGCGCAGCGGCTCGACCGCCGCGTCGACACCGTCGAGATAGTCGGGGTTCAGGGTGGACGGCTGCACGCTGAAGCGCACCGTGATGTACGCGGTCCGGCCGTCGGTGGACAGCGGGCCGACGTTCGGGGTGCCGGGCGGCGGCTTGGCGGGCGGTGCGCCGGGCGCGGGCAGCGGGTTCTGCGCGGAGAGCACCTCCGGCAGTTTGCCGAGGGCGGTGACGGCGCCGTCGATCTGGCCGCGGAACCCGGTCAGCGGCCGGGACGCGTCGTGCAGCACGACCTGGCTGCTGTAGCCGCCGGCCTTCGGCTCGTGCTTCTTGAGCACATCGCGGCCCTGCGTGGACTGGACGCCGGGCAGCGCGAAGTCGTCGGAGTACTCGCCGCCGTACGCGTGCTGCAACACCTGGAGCCCGACCAGGGCGGCCAGCCACAGCACGATGACCACGACGAAATGGCGGGCGCACCACTCCCCGATGCGGCGCAGCGCCCCCCGGGGACGGGGGGTGCCGGACGCGGGGACGCTCGGGGTCTTCGGCAACGACATTGCGTGCTCCCGACGAGGGCCGGCCCTCCTGGCACATGCGGACAGTCAGCATTCAACGGCGGTCCGGCCGCCGCGGCATGTCCACCGGGGATCCGGGTGTCGGCCGGACGGGTGCACGGTGGTGCGGGGGGCCGCCCGGCAGGAGACGGAGTCGGCGTCGGCATACGGCTGGGCTGGGCGCGGCCTCCTGCGTTTTGCAGCGTCAGCCCTCAGCAGGGCGGCCGAGCCACGGCACGAACATCCCGTCGGGATCCCAGGTGCCGCGGAGGTCGTCGAGCCGACGGAGGTTCTCGTCGGTGACGAAGCGGTACGGGCGGTTGAGCAGGTTCTCGTCGGCCAGCTGGATGCCACTGGCGTACGGCTCCCATGCGCGCATGTGGTCGGTCACCCACCTGGTGTACCTGTCGTCGTCGGCCGGATCGGACCAGGCCGCGTAGAGCCCGTAATAGAGGTCGTCCTCCACGGAGTAGGCCATCGACGGGCGTGCGGGCGCTCCCTCGTAGCCTCCCCAGTTGAACATCACCAGGTGCGACGGCGCCGGCGGCCAGGTCTTCAGCATCTCCTCGAAGTTGGGCCACAGGTCGTCGAAGGAGGCGTGGGTCCACATGTTGTCGGCCAGATAGCGCTTGGTCTCGTCGTAGTGCGTGTCGGTGCCGAAGCGGCTCAGGGTGCCGGTGTCCGTCACCTCGTTGAGCCGGGTCGCGAGCGTCTGGGCGCGTGCGGGACAGGACTCGAAGAGCGACAGCTGTTCCCGGGCCTCTTCCTCGGTGTCGGTGAAGGCCGTCGCGTTCAGGGCGAGGAGTGGCTCGTCGCGGGTCATCGGGTCGCGGCTGCACAGGAGATTGATCTCCGTCGGTGTCCGGCGGCCGATCTCGTGCACGAAGCCGTAGACGTCCTGCGCGGCCGAGGCCGGCCAGAAGTAGCCGCTGTTCATCGTGGTCCGCATGCGCGGACGGAGCGTGAGGTGGAACCGGGTGACGACGGCGAAGAAACCGGGGCCGGCGCCGCGGGCCGCCCAGAACAGGTCCGGGTTCTCCCTCTCGTCGGCGTGCACCCGTTCGCCGGCGGCGGTGACCGCGTCGATACCGGTGACGGACATGCAGGCCGGTCCGTAGTCCCGCCCGGCCCAGGCGAATCCGCCTTGCAGCAAATATCCGCCGATGGACACGCCGGTGCAGTGGCCCGTGGGGAAGAAGAGCTGGCGTTCGGTCAGCATCGCGTTGAGTTCCGACCCCTTGATACCGGGCTGGGCGGTGCCGGTCATCGTCTCCTGGTCGACCGTCACCTGCCGTAGGTTCGAGAGGTCGATCAGAACCGTGTCGTCACGCAGGTGCGAGGCGGACCAGCTGTGGCCGCCGGAGCGCACCGCGAGCTGCAGGCCCTCCTGCCTGGCGAGTGCGACCGCGCCGACGACGTCGTCCTCGTTGTTCGCCAGAACGATCACTTCCGGGTACCGGTCCGGCACGCCCGCGTGCCAGCAGGCTTCCCGGCGCAGGCTTTCGTAGCGGTAGTCGCCTCTCCGCAACACCCTCCCTTCGATCTGGGGGGTCATGGTTTTCTCCCTCCGGGCCCTTCGGTCTCTTCCGCGAAAGGGCTCCTGCTCGGAACTGCTTACAGCTGGTCGGCCGATTCCTTGCGGGTGAACTCATCGAAGATGTCCGGAAGGAACGCGGCGAGGTGGTTCATTTCCTGGGAGCAGTGCACGACCATCGCGCGAGCCTGCTCCGCGCCGAGTTTCCGCAGGCCCTCCGCAGCCGTGTCGAGCTCACCGGTCAGGGATGCTCCGCCGCGGGGCGTGACGTACCTGCCGCCCATCCAGAAGCGTGAGCGCATCTCGCTGCCGCCCTGCACCCGGCGTACGTGATGGATCAAGTAGCCCCAGTCGAGCGGGATGCGGGACAGGCCGACCGTCCCACAGACCGCGGTCGCCTCGTCCGGATCGAGGCTCTCGTCGCTGAACCCGAACCGGCGGGGCGGGACGAAACGAATGGCCAGCTCGCCGAGCGCATTGCCGACGTATTCATCGACGAAGGACGTGCCCCCGAGGTACCTCTCGCGGTAGGGGGCGTCGGGCGCCACCGTTTCTCCGGCCCATTCCGCATAGAGGTGGGCCCGCGGATACCACAGCTTGTACCGCTGGGTCTCGGTGGCGTGCCACCAGAACCACCAGTCCAGCATGGCCGGGGAGACCCCGGGCATACGGGTCAGCGTGGCGATGTGCATCGAACCGTCGTCGAAGAGGCTGTAGCCGTTCTCCAGGTCGTGGTAGCCGGCGTCGCTCAGTGTTGCCGCGGCGTCGAAGTCCAGGCACAGCGGCGGCGCCTGCGGACCGAGTGCGAGCGCCTCCCGGACGTGCTCCGGCAGCGGCGCCATCACCGGATTCCAGTACGCCGCATACCACTTGCCGTCGAGTTCGCCGGCCTGCATTCCCAGGTGGGGCCGCCGGTCCGGGTCGGGCCGTGGTTCCGCAAGGTCAGCCATGCTGCACCCGCTCTCGTGGTGTCGTGGTCGCGGTCATCCGGCCGGTGTCACGATTCTCGACACACCGAGCACCCGCCCGTGCGCGTCAAGCGCCCTGACCTGGAAGTACGGGCCCGGGTTCGCTGTCGCGAGCGCCGTCTCGAACCCGGTGCGGGGGGCGCGTCCGACGACCCGCAGCGAGCGGGGACGGGGCCCGGCGAGCAGTTGCCACCCTCTGGTCTCCGTGGAGCCGTTCCACGAGGCGAAGACGACGCTGCGTCCGCCACTGGCCCGTACCGCTGCACTCGGTGGGTAGTACGGCTTGCCGACCCATCGGTAGCGGAAGGCACGGTAGGAGATGTCGGAGCCCGGCATCTGCGCGTCATAGAGGAGGTTTTGCGTGCCGTTGTACGGGGAGTTTCCCGGATAGGCGTACTCCGAGTAGTAGGAGTTCTGCCCCCACCCGATGAACTGGTTCCCGTGCGGAAGGGCCTGGGTGTTTCCTTGGGAGGCGGAGAACAAGGGTGGTGCGTGGTAGTAGGTCTGGTCCACGGTCGCCCGGCGGTGCGCGAAGTCGATGTTGAGGATCAGGCCGTGTGACTCCTGCTCCGGTGTGCCGCCCGGCTGGTTGCAGCAGCCGTCGTCGAACATGCTGATCCGGCGTCCCGGCCGGAATCTGACGTCGTGCTGCCAGAAGAAGTCCGCGTTCGGCCCGAAGGTGAAGTCGCTTTTCTTCCCGCCGAGTTGCCAGCGGATCCGGCCGTCCCGTCTGGAGATGTCGTAGGCCGCCCACATGTTGCGTGACGAGACCAGCACTTCACCGTGGGGCCCCTCGTCGATCGAGTTCATGTGGTAGGCGTCCCACACTCCTCCGGATGACGACGCATCGGAGGCGGGCACCTCGGAGTCGGCCGGATCGACGTGATCGAGGATGTCCCACGAGAAGACGAGTTCCCCCGTGGCGAGGTCGACCTCCTGCACCTCGCTGTCCAGAATGGCGCCGTTCTCCGGACCGCCGTAGCGCCTGAGGTCCATGGGGATCGGCTTGGTCGCGATGAACAGTGCGGTTCCTCTGCGGGTCAGGATGAATTCGTGCTCGTCCGGATGGAAGCCGTGCCGGGCGAAAACCGTTCGGACCAGGCGGTAGTGGCTGTCGTAGATGTAGTAGCACCCGCCCGGTTCGGGGGCGCCGCCCGGCAGGTTGGTGTACGCGGGCGGAATCGCGATGGACCCCTGCCACCAGGTCAGCACGGGCTCTGCCCGGCGGCTCCGGCGGTTGTAGTACGTCTGCACCTTGAAGTCGGCGTTCTGAAGGCTGGTCGAGGGCAGCGGACGGAACCAGACCGGCGCACCGGAGTTCTCGGAAATCAGCGCTCCGGTCTGGCCGATCATCGGGCTGCTGATGGTGTACGGGCCGACGAAGATGTTCCCGGGTGCCGTTCCCCGCCGCTGCGCGGTCACGCTGACGCGCATGGGATGAAGCCGTGGCGCGGAGACGAAGCTCCACACGCCGGGGCCCGAAGTGATCAGCTCCGGTGCAGGGGGGCTTCCCGTCGGAGGCGCCGGCACGGTCGCACACAAGCGGGGCCCCGGTGGCGAACTCGCCTCGGCGGGCACCACACAGCCCGCGAAGGCGAGCCCCACGGCGAGTGTGCAGGTCCCTGCGGTGCGGCTCATCCGCTTCGTGGCCCTGCCGGCCCACGGCTTTCCCTTTGCCATCATCTCTCCCACGCGAGGTGTCACCTTCCTGAGCCGCCCGGGAACGTCCGCCAGCACGATGCAGAACCGGGAGAGCTGCGCTTGCTGGCGACGCTAAGCACTGCGGTCGGCCGCCGCCCGCTGGAGACGCCGTCCGGTGGAGCGTTCACCGCCCCGGCTGACGGTGTGTGAACATCGCCCGCATGACAGCGGCCTACGAGGTCAGGCCGTCCCAACGGGCCATCAGATCGGCGCACAACACGTGGCCCAGAGCCCCCCAACGGGCCATCAGACCGCCGCCTGGGCAGGCGCGAACGAGCCGTCGATGCCTACCGTCACAGAGCACGGCTCCCGGCATGGGGCATTCCTGTGTACGGCCCGGGAGAAGGACGACACGAAAAGGAAGCAGGCACAGGTGCGGTCATCAGCAAAGCGCGAAGCCGCCGGGCACCCACTTCCGCTCCGGCCGTGCGTCCGCCCCTTCCTTTCCGCAGAAGGGGGCCTTCCCAAGGAAGCGAGCTTTCCCAAGGAACGGGGCCTCCTCCAGGAAGGCGGCCGTCGGGCGGGCGGCCCCAGGGGACGACGCATCGGACGGTCCGTCAGGCCGGCGGCCGTGCTGCTGCTGGTCATGGTCCTCACCGGCTGCGGGTTCGTCACGTCCCCGGGAAACTCCGACGGTTCCGGGGCAACCTCGGGCAACGGCGACGTGGTGGGCACTCCCACACCACTGCGCAACGTGCCCCGCGAACTGTCGACCGTGGCCGACGGGAAACTGGTCGTCTACCGCATGCCGGGAATTCAGGGAAACCGGATCAAGGCGACCGCCATGCTGTTCACGCCCAGAAAATCTCCGCCGGCCGGCGGCTGGCCGCTTCTCGTCTGGGGTCACGGGACCGTCGGATGGGCCCCGGAGTGCGCACCGAGCGTCCAGCTCCAGGAACACGGAAAATGGGCGGACGGGCCGAACGCCGCGTTGTTGGCGGCCGTCCTGAAGATGGGAATTGCTGTCGTGGCCCCGGATTACGAGGGGCTGGGCCCGACGGCGGCCGGCGTCACCACCGGGCACGGCTATTATCATCTCTCCAGCGAGGGCAAGTCCATGGTCTTCGCCGCAGTTGCCGCGAAACGGTATCTCGGCGGCCGAGCGTCCGGGGAATGGGTGCCGGCCGGCTGGTCCGAAGGGGGATTTTCCGCGCTCGCGGCCGCGTACTACTCCCGGTTGCCAAAGAAAGCAGAGCCCGCGCTGGACTATCGGGGCACGATCGCCCTCGCCCCCGTCCCGGACGTCCCCGCCATGAACAAGGTCCTGTGGCGGGACATCGCCAACGCCTCCAAACCCGGGACCGTGCCCACGGACCATCAGATCTCGCAGCTGGTCTTCGCCAACGCGGAAACCATCTACTTCACGAAAACCCAACGCTATGCGGGATATGGCATCGATCCCGAACGGATCTACGGCCAGAATATGCTGAAATTCTATCAGCAGGACTGGCGGACGTGTATCGACGATCTGAATGCCAAGGTCAAGCGCGACATCAAAAACTACCTGAATTCCTCGCCCTCGCACCGCTTGGCGTCATATCCGGGAATTCGTGGAGACGCCCCGAACTCGTTGCCGGAGAACAGGCGATTCTTCGCACGCAACCAAGGAAAGCTTGAGAACTCGACACTGCCGGGGTCGGTCCTCTGGCTCTATGGGACCGATGACATCACCAGCCCGGCCACTGTCACCTACCACGTCGTCAACAAGATGCTGGCCAACGCAAACGACATCAACCTCGCCATTTTCGAGGGAGCCGGCCACTATGACGTCCCCGTCGTCGGCCTCCCGCTGATTCAGGCACGCCTGCGGCAGCTCTTTCCGCTGAAGTCCTGAGCGCACCGGCTCGCGGCCGCGCCGCCCGGTGCCGCGGCATCGCGGGGCCGGGGGAGATGTCATCCAGCGGGTTTGCCACGCGGCACGTCGAGGATGATGTCGGCGGCGCGGGCGATGACCGGGGCGCGGTCGCGGCCGGGGTGGTCGGCGGCGAGGAAGTGGCTGCCGATGGCCGTGCAGAAGGCGAGCAGGGCACGGGCCTCGACCTCGTCGGGGTCGGCGCAGAAGGTGCCGATCGCGTCGCGCGCCAACTGCATGCGCTTGTTGTCCACGCGGCGGAGGCGGTCGGCGACGGTGTGATCGCGCCGGGCCCATTCGCGGACGGCCAGGTCGATGGGGAGCAGGCGGTCGCTGGAGAAGGTGAGCTGCCCGGCCAAGCGGACCTTGTCCCGCGCGTCGGCGCCCTCCCGCTCCACCCGGTCGACGACGTCGTCGACGCTCTCGCGCTCCCAGGTGTCCAGCATCTCGGTCAGCAGGGCGTCGCGGTCGGCGAAGTACCCGTAGAAGCCGCCCTTGGTCACCCCCAGCGCCTTGGCGAGTGCCTCGACCCGCACCGTGTCCACCCCGCCCGCGGCCAGCGCCTGCAGCCCTGCCTCGACCCACTTCTCCCGCGGTGTGCGCAATGCGCCCATCGGTGGCTCACCTCACCCTGTCCGACCTGTTGTACGGAGCCGTATAACAGCCTAAGCTCGCGTTGTACGGCATCGTATAACGCGAGAGGGGACACCTGTGTCATTCGGTTTCGTTGCCTTCCACTACCCCGCCCCCGAGCACCTGGAGGAGTTCGTTCACCACTGCCACCAGGTCGCCGATGCGACGCGGCGCCAGCCCGGCTTCCTGTCCGTCGGGGTCTGGGTCACCCCGGACCGCGAGGCGGTCGTCACCACCGGCGCGTTCGAGTCCGAGGAGGCCTTCTCGGCGGCGGCCGAGGTCGGCCGCGAGATGGGCGCGACCCCCGAGGGCCTGAGCGACCTGGAGGTCAGGCCCCGCGAGGTCCACTTCCTCGTGTCGTGCTGAACCGACCAGGGGCGTCGCGCGGCTTCGCCGCGTCCGCCCGGCCGTTCCTGCTTCCCGGTCGTTCCTGCTTCCCGTGCGGCTCCGTACGATTCCTTTCCTTACGATCATTCGTGGCACGGCACGAGGTAAGGACCGATCTGTTGATGAACCGTCCCTGGGTGTCCGGTGAGTTCTGCATGTCCCGCAGCCGTTCGGCCTGTTGCTGCCGTGCGGGTGGGCGCGCGGAGGGCGTCCGATGAGCCGGGCGGTGCTGGTGACCGGGGCCTCGCGGGGGATCGGCCGGGCGGTTGCGGAGATGTTCGCCGCGCACGGGGACCGGGTCGCGCTGCATTACGCGTCGCGGCGGGAGGCGGCCCAGGAGGCGTTCGAGGGGCTGGCCGGCAGCGGGCACGTCCTCGTGCAGGGCGATGTGGGGACGCCGGAGGGGGCGGCGGCGATCGTCGAGGCGGCCGTGGACGGGCTGGGCGGGGTCGATGTGCTCGTCAACAATGCGGCCGCCAATGAGCCGCACCCGCTGGACCGCACGTCCTTCGAGGACTGGCAGCGGATCTGGCGGCGCCTGGTGGACGTGAATCTGCTCGGGGCGGCGCACGTGACGCACTGCGTGGCGCGGAACATGATCGAGCGGGAGGTGGCGGGGCGGATCGTCAACATCGGGTCGCGGGGCGCGTTCCGGGGCGAGCCGGACCATCCGGCCTATGGCGCGTCGAAGGCGGCGCTGCACGCGATGGGGCAGTCGCTGGCGGTCCATCTGGCGCCGTACGGCATCGGCGTGGCCTCCGTGGCGCCCGGGTTCGTGGCCACCGAGCGGGTCGCGGACCGGCTGACGGACGAGGTGCGGCAGCAGAGCCCGTTCGGCCGGGTCGCCTCCCCGCAGGAGGTGGCGTCCGCCGTGCACTACCTCGCCTCGCCGGCGGCGGTCTGGGTCTCCGGGGCGGTGCTCGACGTCAACGGGGCGTCGTACCTGCGCTGAGCGACCGGACCGGCGCCCGGCCGGGAAAAGGCGCCCGGCCGGGAAAAGGGGAAGCCCCGGCCGAACGGGGGAATTCGGCCGGGGCGGCTCGGGGGCGCGGAGTGGTGACGGCGACGGCCGCCGGGATTCTGCCGCGCGGTGGTGGGCCGGCTTCCCCGGGGGAGGGCCCGCGGGCGCCGTCGTGCGGCGCCGCTTCCAATTGAACGATAAACCATAGGGTGAGCTTCCGGCGTGCGGGGTGACGGCTCTCACCTTGCGCTGCCGGGCGGCCGTACTGGGCGGCGCGAACACTGTCCCGTCGTGCGGCCGTCGTGTGGGCCCTCCTCAGGCCGTCGCCAGGGGCCGGGGCGTCACGGCTCGATGCGGATCGGACGGAAGCCGTCGTCCAGCAGGCGTGGCAGATACCACTCCAGCGCCTGGACGGTCTGGGTGCGCTCGCCGCCGCCGTCGTGCGACAGGACGATCGCGCCGGGGCCGATCTCGGACAGGACGGTGTCGGCGATGAAGTCGGCGCCGGGGGTCGTCCAGTCCTGCGAGTCGACCGCCCAGCCGACGGGCGACATGCCCAGGTCGTTGCAGATGCTCAGCGACGGCTCGTCCCATGCGCCGTACGGGGCGCGGGCCAGGTCGGGGGCGCTGCCGAGGACCTCTTCGAGCAGGCTGCTGGTGCGGCCGAGTTCGCTGCGTACGTCACCCGGCGGCAGCGTGGTGAGCTGCGGATGGGTCCAGGTGTGGTTGGCGACGGCATGCCCCTCGTCGGCGATGTCCCGCAGCAGGTCCGGGAATGCGACGGCGTTCTCGCCGATGACGAAGAACGTGGCGCGGGCGTCGTGGCGGTGCAAGATCCGCAAGATGTCGGGGGTGTGACGGGGGTGCGGACCGTCGTCGAAGGTCAGGAAGATCTCGCGGCGGTCGGTGGACAGCGTGAAGGCGACATCGGGGTGCGGTGGCGAGGCGCCCGGACCGGAACGGGAGGTCTCGCCGGCCATCGGGCGCAGCCGGTGACCGTCCGGGCCGCCGGCCGTGGCGGACCGACCGGCGCCCGCCGGCGGGTCGGCTCCCGCGGTACGGGGCGCCGACGGACGGGTGCGGTGCGGGCCATCCGTCTCCACGGCGCCGGACGGGAACAGCACGCGGCCGACGGCGAGCGTACCGAGCACGAGCGCGGCCTGAAGGAACGCCCGCCTGGCACGTGTGTGCTCATCGGAGGTCACCCTTCAGGTGCTCTCATGCGGCCTTCCGGGGCGGCGGGAGCGACACGGGGCGGGCGGGTTCCGTACCCGATCGGCCCGCACGGCCGGGCGCCCGCGCTCAGGCCGCCGCCCGGTGGCCCTTCGGCTCCGCGGCCGTGGTCGCGGCCTTGCTGACGTCGGCGACCAGCTCGACGACATCGGGCCCGTACGCCTGCGAGTTGACCACCTTCAGCAGCAGGCAGAACTGCCCCTCGGCGCCGTGCTTCCGGGCCAGCCGGGCGCGGTTGCGGACCAGATGGTTGACCGCGGCCCGGTGGGTGACCGGGCGCTGGCCGGCCGCCAGGAACACCGGACGGTCGCCCTCACCGGCCCGCAGCCGGGCCAGCAGCACGTACTCGACGGCGCCGGGCTCCACCCGGTACGTCGAGCCGCCGATGGTGAAGGTGCCGCGGCCCGCGCCGGACTCGTCGCCCGGATGCACCGCGACCCCCGGCAGCAGATTGGCCAGATGGGCGGCCAGCCTGCGGTGCGCGGTCGGGTCGCCGACGCAGAACTCGGTGCGCGCCCCGAAGCCCTGGAGCCCGGTGTCGTGCGGAGCGACCTCGGGGTGGGCGCCGCAGCTCTCGATCACCCCGGCGAGACCCAGCAGCGCCAGGGCGTCGGGGCGCGGGATGCTCCAGTGCGCCGAGGAGCTGTCCCGGTGGGTGACCAGCACACACTCCGAACCGGCCGGCAGCCCGAAGAAGGCCTGTTCACGGCTGTGCTTGTGGCGGACGGCCGCCGCTCGCACGGCCCAGCCGACGGCCAGGCCCACCAGGAGGGCAACGGCCGCGGCGGTCAGAAGCTTCAGGGTGTCGTCCATGGCCGGGGAGCGTAGCGGCAGTCCGGGTGCGTGTTCGAGGGCGGGCGGGGCGCCGGGGCGGCTTGTCCTGGTCCGTGCGGGCGTACCGGATCCGTGCACAAACGCGCAGCTCATCCGTGCACGAGCGCGGAGCTGATCCGTACGCGCACGAGCGGCCGGTTCGTACGTGCAGAGGGCAGCCGGGCCGTACGTGCAGAGCGCAGCCGATCCGTACGCCGTGCGGGCGGCCGATCCGTACGGACATGGGCGTACCGCTTCCAGAACACCCTCTGTCGGGGCGCTGTGCACGCGAGTAGGCTCCGGCCCTCGCCGCCCCTCGCAGGCCCTTGGAGGAATCCCGGTATGACCAGAGCCCGACGCCTCACCGTCCTGGGAGCGGCCGCAGCGCTGGCCGGCTCCATGGTGGCGATTCCGGCCGCCGCCGGGTCCGCCGCGCCACCGCGCCCCGATGCGGCCCGGGGCCGCGCCACCGCCGCACCGGAGAAGTCCCCGGTCGCCGTCGGCTACGGCGGGGCCGTCTCCAGCGTCGACCCGGACGCCTCCGCCGCCGGCATCTCGGTGCTCAGGAAGGGCGGCAACGCCGTGGACGCCGCGGTCGCCACCGCCGCCGCCCTCGGCGTCACCGAGCCCTACTCCGCGGGCATCGGCGGGGGCGGCTACTTCGTCTACTACCAGGCCGGATCCCACTCGATACGCACCCTTGACGGCCGGGAGACCGCCCCGCGCTCGGCCGGCAAGGACCTCTTCCTGGAGAACGGCACCCCGCTCCCCTTCGACCAGGCCGTCACCAGCGGGTTGGGCGTCGGCACCCCGGGGACCCCCGCCACCTGGGACACCGCCCTGCGCACGTGGGGCAGCCGGTCCCTGGGCCAGGTGCTGGGCCCGGCCCGCAAGCTGGCCGCCGACGGGTTCACGGTCGACGCCACTTTCCGTCAGCAGACCGCGGACAACGAGGCGCGCTTCCGGGACTTCCCGGCGACCGCCGGCCTCTTCCTGCCCGGCGGCAAGCTGCCGGCCGTCGGCTCGACCCTGAAGAACCCCGATCTGGCGCGTACGTACGGGGAGTTGGCGCACAAGGGCGTCGGCGCGCTCTACGACGGCGCGCTGGGCCGCGACCTCGTCCGTACCGTCCGGAAGCCGCCGGTGCGCCCCGGCTCCACCCGCAGGGTGCGGCCCGGCAAGCTGACCGCGGGTGATCTGCGGGCCTACCGGGTCCTGGGCCAGGCGCCGACCCACACCCGCTACCGCGGCCTCGATGTCTACGGCATGGCGCCGTCCTCCTCCGGCGGCACCTCCGTCGCCGAGGCGCTCAACATCCTGGAGAAGAGCGATCTCTCGCGGCTGAGCGAGCAGCAGTATCTGCACCGGTACCTGGAGGCGAGCCGGATCGCCTTCGCCGACCGCGGGCGCTGGGTCGGTGACCCGGCGCAGGAGAACGTACCGACCAAGGGCCTGACCTCCCAGCGGTTCGCCGACTCCCGGGCCTGCCTGATCCGCGACGACAAGGCCCTGACCAGCCCGCTGGCGCCCGGCGACCCGCGCCACCCGAAGCCCTGCGGCAGTGCCGGCAAGGCCACCCCGACGACGTACGAGGGACCGAACACCACCCATCTGACGGTCGCCGACAAGTGGGGCAACGTCGTCGCCTACACCCTGACCATCGAGCAGACCGGCGGCAGCGGCATCGTCGTCCCGGGCCGCGGCTTCCTGCTCAACAACGAGCTCACCGACTTCTCCTTCGCGCCCGCCTACCCGGCCGGACGCTCTGCTTCCAAGGACTCACAACAGAGCAGAGGCGGAACGGAGTGGAGCGACCCGAACCTGCCCGGCCCCGGCAAGCGGCCGCGGTCGTCCATGTCGCCGACGATCGTGCTGCGCCACGGCCGGCCGGTGGTGGCGCTCGGCTCGCCCGGCGGCGCGACCATCATCACCACCGTGCTGCAGACCCTGGTCAACCACTTCGACCGGGGGATGCCGCTGGTCGACGCGATCGCCGCACCGCGGGCCAGCCAGCGCAACGCGGAACGGACCGACCTCGAACCCGCCCTGTGGAACAGCCCGCTGCGCACCCAACTCGAAGCGCTCGGCCATGCCTTCAAGCCGAACCCGGAGATCGGGTCGGCCACCGGCATCCAGCGGCTGCCGGACGGCCGCTGGCTGGCCGCGGCCGAGAAGGTACGGCGCGGCGGCGGTTCGGCGATGGTCGTCCACCCGGAGTGACGGCGCCGGCGGGTGCGCCCGGCCCCCGCCCCGCGGTGGGTGACCCGGACGACACACCGCCGATACCCGCCCGGCCCCTGTGTGCCGTCCGTGTGTCGTCGATGTGCCGCCCCGCGCGGCGCCGTTGATGGTGATCGAAGTGGCGATTAGCCTCCTGGGACCGTTCGTTCGAATGAGCGGTCCCAGGGAGGGCACGCAGCGTGAGCGTTGACGAGAGCCAGGAAAGCGAGACCGGGGCGGCCCCGGCCCGGCACATCGGTGCACCGGCCGGGGAGTTGGAGGGCCTCGCCGAGCAGGCGCGGGCGCTGGCCGAAGGGCGGGTGACCTCGACCGCGCTGGTCCGGCGGACGCTGGAGCGCATCGCGGCCACCCAGGGCACGGTCAATGCCTTCCGGCGGGTACGGGCCGAGGCGGCGATGGCGGAGGCCGCGGAGGCCGACCGCAGGCTGGCGGCGGGGGAGCGGCTGCCGCTGCTCGGGGTGCCGGTCGCGGTCAAGGACGACACCGACGTGGCGGGCGAGCCGACCGCGTTCGGCTGCGCCGGCGAGTTCCCGCCCAAGGAGCGCGATGCCGAGGTCGTCCGGCGGCTGCGCGCGGCCGGCGCGATCATCGTCGGCAAGACCAACGCGTGCGAACTGGGGCAGTGGCCGTTCACCGAGGGCCCGGCGTTCGGCAACACCTGCAACCCCTGGAACCTCGCCCACACCCCGGGCGGCTCGTCCGGCGGCTCGGCCGCGGCGGTCGCGGCCGGGCTGGTGCCGGCCGCGCTCGGCACCGACGGCGCCGGCTCGGTCCGGATCCCCGCCGCCTGGTCCCACCTCGTCGGCATCAAGCCCCAGCGCGGCCGCATCTCCACCTGGCCCGACCCCGAGTCCTTCCAGGGCATCACCGGCATCGGACCGCTGGCCCGTACGGTCGAGGACGCGGCGCTGCTGCTGGACGTGGCCAGCGGCAACCACGACGGCGATCTGCACCGGCCGCCCGCCATCGCGGCCCGCGAGGCGGCCGGCCGCGACCCGGGCCGGCTGCGGATCGCGCTGTCCTGGAAGGCGGCCCTCACCTTCACCCGCAAGCCGCTGCACCCCGATGTCCGGGCCGCGGTGACCGGGGTGGCCCGCACCCTGGCCCGCCTGGGGCACTTCGTCGAGGAGGCCGAACCGGACTACGGACTGGTCGGGCTCGCCTTCGTCCCGCGCGCCACGGCCGGCGTGGGGGAGTGGGCGGACCGGGTCCCCGACCGCTCCCTGCTGGACCGCCGGACGCGGGGGGCGGCGCGGATGGGCCGGCTGCTCGGCGGTCCGGTCCTGCGCCGGGCGCGCGCCGTCGAGCGGCGCCAACAGTCCCGTATCGGCGCGCTGTTCGGCCCCTACGACGTCCTGCTGACGCCGACCACGGCCACCCCGCCCCCGCGCATCGGCACCCTCGCCAAGCTCAACGGCTGGCGTACGGATCAGGCCATGATCGCTGCCTGCCCGTACGCCTGGCCGTGGAACGTCCTCGGCTGGCCGGGCGTGAGCGTGCCCGCGGGATTCAGCGCCGACGGCCTGCCGTTGGGCGCCCAGTTGCTGGGCCCGGCCCACGCCGAGCCCCTGCTGATCTCGCTGGCCGCCCAGCTCCAGGACGATCTGCGCTGGCACGAGCGGCGTCCGCCCGGACACCCGGAGCGGCTCGACGGCGTCCCGCGCTGAGCCCGGGGCGGGTCTTCCGGATCATCCGGGCCGTTCCGAAGGACCCGCGCTGAGCCTCAGCCGAGCAGCGCGAGGATCGCCTCGGTCGTGGCGGTCTCGCCGAGCCGCGGGAAGATCTTCTCCACGCTGTTGCGGTGGGTGTCGGCGTCCAGGTCGGTCACCGCGTCGGTGGCGACGGTGACGTGGTAGCCGTGCTCGTGCGCGGCACGGGCGGTGGACTCGACCCCGATGCTGGTGGCGATGCCGGCGAGGACGACCTGGGTGACGCCGCGGCGGCGCAGCTCCAGGTCCAGGTTCGTGCCGTGGAAGGCGCCCCACTGCTGCTTGGTGACGAGGATGTCGCCGTTCTGCCGGCCGAGCTCGGGCACCAGCTCCGCCCAGTCGGCGGGCGGGGTGCCGCCCGGACGTGCGGTCTCGGTACGGCCCGGCGCCCCGCCCGTGACGTTCACCAGGACGACGGGCAGCCGGTGCGCCCGGAACGCGGCGGCCAGCCGGGCGCCGCGCCCGATGACCTCGGCGGAGGGCAGCGGGATGCAGGGCAGACCGGCGATGCCGTGCTGCAGATCGATCAGAACCAGGGCGGTCGTGGCGTCGAGGGTGGTGGCGGGCATGGGTGCTCCTTCGTGTGGTGACGGATGGTGGTGTGGTGACCGGGGTGGGGGGG